>CAZEYV010000024.1:0-16409 GCA_964516705.1 uncultured Chthoniobacter sp. | reverse complement strand
GAGATGGAGCAAATGCAAACGCACGTCCTCGTTGTCCGGCTGCACATCTTTCCACTCGTCGAGCGGCAGGGTTTTCCAGAGCGAGTTGACCAGTTCGATCCCGATGTTGATGTGTCCGAGCAATTCGCCGCGCTCGTCGAAAGGCATGGTGAAGCCGCCTTCCTCGATGCAATTTTCCCAGAGCTTGCCGCAGTCGTGGAAAAGGATACCGGATTGCAAAAGGTCCCGGTGCAGCACGGGATTGGCCGAGCAGATGGCGGCTCCGTAGCGCATCATTTGCGCCACGTGCTCGACCAGACCGCCGCGGCGCGCGTGGTGGAAAAACCGCGCGGCGGCCGTGCGGCGGAAACGCGGACCGAATTTCTCGAGGAATGTCCCGCCCAGTGCTTTGAGCCGCGGGTCCTTCATCGCGGCGACTTCGGACTCGATGAACTGGTAATCCTCCTCCTGCCGGGCGCGCAGGTCGGCCGGGCCGGCCAGAAATTCGTCTTTCGCGTCACCGGTCAGCGGCGCGAAACTCCAGCGCTTGGCTTCGAGGCCGAACTGCGGATGCACGGTGAATTCGCCCTCGAGCCGGAGGCACGCACCGGTGGCCAGTTCCCGCGCGGCGGCGTATTGGCCGTTGTCCGACCAGACCCGCAGGGCGAAACGATCGCGCGCGTCGACCAGTTGGATTTCGAGGAACGGCTTGCCGTCCTTCGACGCTTTCTCCGCGACCGTATCGACGAGCACCGGAAGCACGGCGCGGGTGCGGCCCGCGCGGGCGGCAATGCGAAGGGACGCGATGTCGGTCAGGTCGTCCATGGAAAAATCAGGCTTTGGCCAGCGCTTCCCAGGCGGCGCGCTGGGCGCCGGTCAGTTCGGTCGGCAATTCGACATCGATAACCGCGTAAAAGTCGCCGCGCGTGCCGCCGCGCTGCGGCATGCCCTTGCCCGGAATGCGGAACTTGCGGCCGTTCTGCGTGAGGGGCGGAATCTTCAACTTGGCCCGGCCGTCGAGCGTCGGGATCATGATTTCCCCGCCGAGCACGGCCTGCGCGACGGGCAACTCCACTTCGTGCGTGACATCCGCCCCCTCGACGCTGAATTCCGGATGCCGCTCGAAGCGCACCCGGAGGTAAAGATCCCCCGCTTCCCCGCCGCCGCGCCCCTCGCCGCCGATGCCGGCCAGGCGGATACGCTGACCCTCGCGCACGCCTTTGGGAATTTTCACCGTGTAGGTCTCGACCTTGCCGGATCGTCCGCGCGTGAAGGAAACCTGCCGCGTCGATCCGTGAAGCGCTTCCTCGAGCGTGACCATGATGTCGGCCTCGGCATCTTGTCCGCGCAACGGCATCTCCTCGCCGTGAAAGGCACTGCCCCGGCGTCCGCCGCGCGCGGCGCGTCCGAAGAAGGCCTCGAAGAAATCGCTGAAGCCGGTGCCGCCGAACTGGAACTCCTCCTCGCCGCCGCCGTAGCCGCCCATGCCGCCGGGGAAGCCGCCGGGAAAGCCGCCGCCGCCCGGAGGCGGACGAAACCCGCCGCCGGCCTGCTGCCAATTCGGCCCGAGTTCGTCGTATTTCCTGCGCTTTTCCGCATCGCTCAAGACCTCGTAGGCCTCGTTGATCTCCTTGAATTTTTCCTCGGCCGTCTTCTTGTCCTTGGCCAGGTCGGGATGGTGCTGGCGGGCGAGCTTGCGGAAGGCCTTCTTGATTTCGTCGGCCGACGCGGTCTTCGGCACGCCGAGGGTTTTGTAGTAATCGCGGAATTCCACAGACGGAAAATTTGGCTTCCAGTATAGGTTCCCGTCCGGCCGCGCGGCGAACAGATTCCGCCGCTTGGCGGCCGCGGGGCGGCGCGCTACGCTGTTGCCGCCATGCTCGACATCCGCCGCCTCCGCGAGACCCCCGAAACCGTGAAAACCCTGCTCGCCTTGCGCGGGCCCGGGATCGCCGGATTGGTCGACGACGTCCTCGCGGCCGACATCGAGCGACGCGCCAACGAAACCCGCTGGCAGCAACTGCAGGCCGAACGCAAAGGTCTGAGCAAGGAAATCGGCGCCCTCCGCGCCAAAAAGGAGGACAGCACCGCGCTCGAGGAACAATCAAAAAAACTCGGCGCCGAAATGGAGTCCCTGCAAACCGCCTCGGCGCTGGCCGAGGAAAAGCAGCGCGACCTGCTTCTCTCCATCCCCAACACGCCGCATGACGAAATCCCGCGCGGCAGCGACGCCTCGGCCAACCCCGTTCTCCGCACCTGGGGCGAGCCGCCGGCCATCCCCGGGGCGCAGGACCACGTGGCGATCGGCTCGCGGCTCGCGCTTTTCGATCCGGAACGCGCGGCCAAAATGAGCGGAAGCGGCTTCATGTGTTACACGGGTCAGGGCGCCCGGTTGGAACGCGCTTTGATCTCCTTCCTCCTCGACCTGCACACCCGAGACCACGGCTACACCGAGATGAGCCCGCCGTTCCTTGTCAACCGCACGACCATGACCGGCACCGGCCAGCTGCCCAAATTCGAAGACGATCTCTTCGGCGTGAGCGGGAGCGATTTGTTCCTCGTGCCGACGGCCGAAGTGCCGGTGACCAATTTCCACAGCGGGGAAATCCTTCCCGCGGAAAATCTCCCGCTCAAATACGCCGCCTACACGCCCTGCTTCCGCCGCGAGGCGGGCTCGACCGGACGCGAGACCCGCGGACTCATCCGCATGCACCAGTTCGACAAAGTCGAGCTGGTCAAAATCACGCGTCCGGAAGATTCGGCCGCCGAGTTGGAATCGCTGACCGCCGATGCCGAGCGCGTGCTGCAACTGCTCGGGCTGCCCTACCGCGTGATCGAATTGTGCGGCGGCGACCTCGGGTTCGGCGCCGCACGGACTTATGACATCGAAGTCTGGGCGGCCGGGCACGGGGGCTGGCTCGAGGTTTCCAGTTGCTCGAATTTCGGCGACTACCAGGCCCGCCGCATGGGACTACGTTACAAGGGGGCGGACGGCAAAAATCATTTCTGCCACACGCTGAACGGCTCCGGCACCGCGCTGGCCCGGCTCTATGTCGCTTTGCTCGAGAACGGACAGCAACCCGACGGCTCGGTGCATCTTCCGGAAATCCTCCACCCTTACTTCGGCGCGGCGCGCCTTTCCTGATCCCGTGAAGACGGCGGCCGACCTCCTGCCGCGGTTCCTCCGCCGGATGGCCGGCCGGCCCGGAGAAAAACCCGTTGTCGTCGGCGTCTCCGGCGGGATCGACTCGGTCGTGCTCCTCGACCTGCTGCAACGCGCGGGCTTCCGCCGACTGGTCGTGGCCCACTTCCACCACGGACTGCGCGGGAAGGATGCCGATCGCGATGCCGATTTTGTCCGCGGGTTGGCCGCCGCGGCCGGGGCCGCTTTCCAGCCCGGACGCGGGCGCACCGGAACACGTGCGGTCCGGAACCGCGAGTCGGTCGAGGAAGCCGCGCGCCATCTGCGCCGCGGCTTTTTCGCCCGCACCGCGGCAAAGCACGGGGCCGCCGCGGTCTACCTCGCCCACCAAGCCAACGATGCGGCCGAAACCATGCTTTTCCACCTGGCCCGCGGGAGCGGACGCCGCGGGCTGGGCAGTCTGCGGGACGAGGCGCCGCTGGAAAAAAGCACCGCGAGGATCATCCGCCCCCTCCTCGGTTTCACCCGCGAGGAAATCACGGCCTACGCGCGCGGACGCCGGCTGGCCTGGCGCGAGGACAAGTCCAATGCCTCGCGCGAGTTCACACGCAACCGGTTGCGGCGCGACGTGCTGCCGGCCTTGGCCCGCGCGGTCGGACACGATCCGGTGCCCGCCATGGCCCGCGCCGCGGAAATCCTCGCCGCCGAGGAAGAATGGCTCGACGAAATCGTGGCCACCGAAGCGCGCGGGAAGCAGCTCGATGTGCTTGTCCTGCGAGGCAAGCCCGTGGCACACCAGCGGCGCCTGCTCCGTGCATGGCTCGGCGCGCGCGCCGGAGACGGTGTCGATTTCGAAATGATCGAAGCGGCGCGGGCCATGGCGCTGCATTATGACAAACCGGCGAAGATCAACCTGCCGCGCGGACAACACCTGCGCCGGCGCGCCGGGAAATTATTCGTCGAGCGCGCGAAGCGCCCCCGCCAATGACAAGCGCCACGGCAGGTAAACCCACCGTGGCGCCGCTCACTACGCCAGAGGACCGGTCGCCTCGCACCCGCGGGCGCCCGATCCACATTTGCGTTGGCCGGACTCGCGTCCGACGACCAACAAAGAACAAGGCTGGCTCGCGCCAGTCATACAAAAGTATGCATTCGCCGAACCGCCGCGAAACCCTCGCGGGACGAGCGGCGGGGAAATTGGGACGAACGGGACTCGAGCGATGCTATCGTCTTTGTATCAACATCTTATGCAGCGAGCGAGGGCCTCTCAAACCGGAGAACCGGCAATTGGCCATTGACCCTGTGCTGGTTCATTTGTTCTGACCCTCCCGTGCCTACCGATCACCATCCTCCGCTCCCTTCGCCGGTCGGCGTTTGGCCGTCCTTCTTGGCCGCGGCGCAGGGTTCCTGGCCCGGCATTCTCCTCACGGCGCTGGCCTGCCTGGCGGCGGGTTACGGCGGCATCATCTTCACCGGCACGGATCATTTCTTCAGCCCCATCTGGCCGCTCTCCGGGGTGGCCGTCGGTTGCCTGCTGCTCGGGGGTCCGAGGGTGGCGGTCGGTATTTACGCGGGGGTGGCCGCACTCAACGCACTGTGGGGGATGAATGCCCTGACCACGTGGGTCGGGGCGGCCGGCCTCATGCTCGAGTCGCTCGCCGCTTACGGGCTTCTCGTTCTCCTCCTCGGACCGCGGCCGCGCCTCGAGGATCTCCGCGGATGCTTCGCCTTCCTGCTCGCCGCGCCGTGGTTGCCGGCGGCGGCCAACGGACTGCTCGGTTGCGGCTTGCTCCACGCGGAGGCAACGTCGGACCCGTCCAACTTCACCCGCGAGTGGCCCCTCTTTGTCATGGCCAACGGCGGAGCCATCGCCTTGCTTTCGCCCGCCTTCGCGATCGGGGGTGTGGCACCCGATGCCGCGTGGTGGCGTCGCCTCGCCTTCTGGGGCCCGGCTTGCCTCCTCTCGGCCGGCGCGGTTTTTTTCGGGCCTCCTGTGCTGCCGCTCTATCTCCTCTTTGGGCCCATGCTGGCCGCGGCCGTGGTTCTCGGCTTGCGCGGAGCCGCCCCGCTCATGGCCCTTGTCGCCTTGGCCGCCGCCCTGTCGGTCCTGCACGGCCGCGGGGCCCTCGCAGCGACCGGCCAGGGCCTCGGGGGGGCGTTCCAATTTTACGCCCTGCTGCTGACGCTTGCTTTCTGCACCCTCTCCACCGCCGCGATTGTCGACCATTACCGCCGGCGCCTGCAGCGCGCCGCCAGCGCGGCCGGCAGCGCGGGCCTCACTTTCTGGAGATGGGAGAGGCACCGCGGAACCCAGCTGGACCGGATCGAAGACGGATGCCTGCTCGGGAGCGCCACGACACCGGCGGAGGGCGGATCCGACGGACTTTTCGACGGCGGAACGGATCGCGGAGTCCGGGAGACGGAAAACGGGGGCGCGCCGGCGCTCTCTTTCTGGGTGGTCACGCAACGCGACGCCTCCGGACAAGCGGAAGCGGCCGACGGTATTCTCCTCGACCTTTCGGAGCGCATCTCGCTCGAGCAGGCCCGCCGGCGCGCCTGGCAGTCGGAGGTCGAACTGCGCAACCTGCGGGCCGGTCTCGCCCCGCATCTGCTCTTCAACTGCCTCGCGGCGGTCCGCGGCTTCGTGCGCAGCGATCCCGAAAGGGCGCGCTCCTTCATCGATCATCTGTCGCGCTTCCTCCGCGAGAGCACCAATGCCCAGAATCGCGAGACGGTGCCGTTGCTCGACGAATGGCAACTCTGCGAGGACTTCCTCGCCCTGCAGGCCATGCGCTACGAGCGCGATCTGCCCCGCCTGGTGGAAATCGAGGGTCCCGCCTACCACGCGCATGTTCCCCCCATGATGGTGCTGAATCTGGTCGAGAACGCGGTCAAACACGGCGAGATCGGACAACGCCATCCGCTGGTCGTCGCCGCGCGCCGGGACGGATCCTTCCTCGAAGTCACGGTGCGCAACCACGGGCACCTCGGGACACCTCCGGCCGACCGGCCCGGCGGCCTTGGCATCTCGCTGGCCCGGTTGCAGGCGATCTACGGCGTGCAGGCCTCCCTTGACATACGCAACGGGGGCGAAAATGTCATCGCCATCCTGCGCGTGCCCGCGGTGCCACCGGCCCGCGACGCGAGCCCTTGAACCGATGCAAACCCTGACCGCCCTCATCGTCGATGACGAACCGGCCGCCCGCCGCGACCTCGGTGAAGTGCTCTCGTCCATCGAAGACGTGCGCATCGTGGCCGAGGCTTCCGACGCGGTCGCCGCGCAACAATTGGCCCGGCGCCACCAGCCGGACCTCATTTTCATGGACATCCAGCTGCCGGGCGCCGACGGCTTTGCCGCGCTGGGCGGTATCGATGCATCGCGCAGCTGCGTCATTTTCACCACGGCTTACGCGCAATTCGCCATCCGGGCTTTCGAGGTCGGCGCGACCGATTACCTGCTCAAGCCGGTCGACGAGCGGCGCTGCCGCCGCGCCGTCGATCGCGCGCGGGAGAGCCTGGCCCGGCCGGACGGAAGGGAGGAAGAGGCCGCTTTGGAGATCGAGGAGCGGGGCGCGCACCTGCGCGTGCCGCTGGCCGCCATCCGCCTGCTCCATGCCGGCGGCAATTACGTCGAGGTGGTGCATGAACGCGGACGCGGACTCGTGCGGCGCAGCCTCGACGGATTGCTCGCCGGGTTGCCGGACGGGTTGCTGGTGCGCCTCAACCGCCATCAGGCCGTGCGACCTTCGGCCGTCCAATCGTGGAGCGGCAGCGGACAGCGCGGATTGAGCCTCATCCTGCGCGATGGCACCAAGTTGGAGGTCGCGCGGCGTCGCGCCGCCGAGGTCCTGCAGCGCATCCGGGGTTGAAGCGGGCAGGTTCTGCTTGCCGCCCGCCTGCTCTTGGTGAAAATCAGCCCCGTTTGCGGCGCGGGTCCCCCGCCTCCGTCCGGACCCGATCATTATGGCCAACACGATACTTGTCGGCGCCCAATGGGGCGACGAAGGCAAAGGCAAAATCATCGACTTCCTCACCGATGAGGCCGGTGTCGTCGTCCGCACCCAAGGCGGCAACAACGCCGGGCACACCATCGTGCACGGGAAAAAGAAATTCGTCCTCCACCTCATCCCCAGCGGCATCCTGCGCCGGGGCAAAATCTGCGTCATCGGCAACGGCGTGGTGGTCGACCCGCTGGCCCTCGTGACCGAAATCACCGGACTGCGCAAAAAAGGTGTCCCCGTCGGCGCCAATCTCCTGCTCAGCGACGCCGCCCATCTCGTCATGCCCTGGCACCGCGCCCTCGACGAGGCGCGCGAACAGCGCAAGGGCAGGAACAAAATCGGCACGACCAAGCGCGGGATCGGGCCGGCCTACGGCGACAAAGCCGCCCGCACCGGGTTGCGCACCGGCGACCTGCTCGACGCGGTGTCGTTCGCGGCGAAATTCAAGGCGCGTTTGCGCGAGAACAATGCCGTCCTGCGCTCGCTCGGCGCCAAACCTCTCCCGCTGCAGCCCGCGCTGCGGCATTACCTCGCCGCGGCCAAAGTCCTGCGTCCCCACATCACCAATACCGTCGTCTGGCTGCACGACGCCATGGCGCGCGGACGCAACATGCTTTTCGAAGGCGCCCAGGGCACCTACCTCGACCTCGACCACGGGACCTATCCTTTTGTCACCAGCTCGAATACCACCGCCGGCGGCGCCTGCACCGGCTCGGGCGTGCCGCCGCACCGCATGGACCGCGTCATCGGCGTGATGAAAGCCTACACCACACGCGTCGGCGAGGGGCCGTTCCCGACCGAAGACGAGGCCATCGGGGAAATGCTCCACGGCATGGGACGCGAATTCGGCGCGACCACCGGGCGGGCGCGCCGCTGCGGATGGTTCGACGCGGTGGCCACCCGCTACGCCGCGATGATCAACGGCATCGATGAACTCGCCATCACCAATCTCGACGGACTCGACCGTGTCCCGAGCATCAAAGTCTGCACGGCCTACCGTCTCGACGGGAAAACTTTGCGGCATCCGCCGACGGACGCCGACAGCTGGGCGCGCTGCCGTCCGGTCTACCGCACGTTCCGCGGATGGATGCAGGACACATCCAAGGCACGACGCCTCGCCCAGCTCCCGCCCGCGGCTCGGACCTATGTCAAAGCGCTGGCCGGACTGACCGGCGCGAAACTCCGCATCGTCAGCATCGGCGCCGGGCACGACGAAACCATCCGCCTGTGAGCAACCCCGCCGGAGTTTCCGAAGACAGAATTCCCCGCCACATCGCCGTCATCATGGACGGCAACGGCCGCTGGGCCCGCGAACGCGGTCTGCCGCGCATCGAAGGGCACCGGCGCGGCTCGGAATCCGTCCGCTCCTGCACCGCCGCGTGCATGGAAGCCGGCGTGTCCTTCCTCACCCTCTACGCCTTCAGCAAGGAGAACTGGCAGCGACCGCCCGACGAGGTGAAATCGCTGATGAGCCTCCTCGACCGTTTCCTCGCCGAACGCACGGCCGAGATCATGGAGCGCAACATCCGGCTGCGCGCCATCGGGCACCTCGACGATTTGCCGGAGAAAACCCGGCGCCGGCTCGACACGGCGATGGAAAAATCCGCCGGCAACACCGCGCTAACCCTGACCCTGGCCCTGAGCTACGGCGCCCGCACCGAGCTGGCCGATGCGGCGCGCGCCATCGCCCGCGAGGTGCGCGCCGGGACGCTCGACCCGGACACCATCGGCGAGGCGACCGTTTCCTCGCATCTTTACACCGCGGACCTGCCCGACCCCGATTTGCTCATCCGCACCTCGGGCGAGATGCGCATCTCCAATTTCCTGCTCTGGCAGATCAGCTACGCCGAGATCGTGGTCACGCCGAAACTCTGGCCGGAGTTCGGCAAGGAGGATCTTTTCGCGGCGATCCGTGAATATGCTGGACGCCACCGGCGCTACGGGGGCATCTGACAGCTTTGCCCATGACCGCCCAGCAGACAGTTCTTGTTGTCGATCCGGACCCGGATTTCCTCGTCTGGGCCCGCCATCAACTCGGGGCCGAGGATGTGCGTGTCATGACGGCCGAGACCTCGGAGGAAGCCTTCAAGCTTTTCTGCGCCGAGGACCCGCTGGTTGTCATCACCGAGACACGCCTCGGCACGCACAGCGGACTGGAGCTTCTCGCCCGCTTGCGCAAGCGTGACCCCAACGCACTCGTCATCATCACCGGCGCCCTCGGCACCACGCAGAGCGTGATCGAGTCGATGCGCCTCGGCGCCTTCGACTTCGTCCGCAAGGAGCAGTTGCCGTTCAATCTGAAAATCGTCGTCGACGCCGCGCTCAAATCCGCCGCGGAGATGCGCCGGGCCAAACCCTTCGAACCGGCCCTCACCGTCGAGCAGCACCAAGACAGCATCATCGGCCAGTCTCCGGCCATGCAGGAAGTCTTCAAAATGGTCGGCCGCATCTCGAACAGCGATGCCGCCGTCATGATCACCGGCGAAAGCGGCTCGGGCAAAGAGCTGGTGGCCCGCGCCATCCACCAATACAGCGCGCGGCACGAACGTCCGTTCCTCGCCATCAACTGCGCCGCCATCCCCGAGAACCTCCTCGAGAGCGAACTCTTCGGACACGAAAAGGGTTCCTTCACCGGGGCCAGCGCGCAACGTATCGGACGCTTCGAGCAATGCGACGGCGGCACGCTCTTCCTCGACGAGATCGGCGACATGCCGCTCAGCATCCAGAGCAAACTCCTGCGCGTCCTGCAGGACGGCACTTTCTCGCGGGTCGGCGGCAACCAGACGATCACCACCGACGTGCGCATCGTCGCCGCGACCAACCGGAACCTCGAAGCCGAAGTGGCCGGGAAAAAATTCCGAGAGGATCTTTTCTACCGGCTCAATGTCGTCCGCCTGCACCTCCCGCCGCTGCGCAACCGCAGGGAGGATGTCCGCCTGCTCGCCGAGTATTTCCTCAAGCGCATTGCCGCGCAGCGGCTCAAACCGCAGCTGCAACTCAGCCAGGAAGCCGTCGAGGTCCTCGAAAGCCACCCGTGGCCCGGCAACGTCCGCGAGTTGGAAAACACCATCCATCGCGCCGCCGTCCTGGCCACCTCGGACGTGCTCCTGCCCAAAGATCTGCCCCTGGGCAAAGTTCCCACCACCGCGCCGGCCGAAGCGGTCTCGGCCGCCGTGGTCCCGGCCAACCTCGACGAAGCGGCCCGGATGCTATTCGAGGCGGCCGCAGCGCAGCCCGGACTCGAACTCCTCCCGTGGCTCGAGCAGGAATTCACGCGCCGGGCCATGGAGTCGACGGGAAACAACCAGGTGCGCGCGGCCAAACTGCTCGGCATCACCCGCGCCACCCTGCGCAAACGCCTCGAGCATTTGCGCGCCGCCACTGCGTGAGCACCGCGCCCCGCGCATGGCACCGTGCCGACGGTGCATGGATACCGGACGCAACCCTCCCCGTCACCGACCGCGCCGTCCGCTACGGCATGGCCGTCTTCGAAACCATCGGCATCCGCCAAGGTCAACCGCTTCTCCTCGAGGAACATCTCACCCTCCTCGGGGAAAGCGCGCGCACTCTTCTGGCCCTGGCTGACACTCCTGACTTTTCTCTGCCCGGATTGCGAAACGAAGACACCGGCATCCTCCGCCTCTACATCACCGCCGGCGACGGCGCCCCCGCCGCACCCGTCACCAGCCCGCGCGTCTTCGCGCTTTTCGAAGCGCACGATCCGGGCAAGCTTCCCGCGGAACAGACCTCGCGCCTGCATCCGGAAGCTGTCGCGCCCTTCGCCCACGGATGCAAAACCGCCAACTACTGGATGAACTGCGCCGCGCAAGCCGCCGCACAAGCGACCGGCTTCGACCACGCGCTGCTCGCCGATCACCAAGGCCGCCTGCTCTCCGCCGCCTTTGGCAATGTTTTCTTCGTCATCGAGGGCGAACTTTTCACGCCGCCCCTCTCCCTCGCCGTGCGCCCCGGAGTCATCCGCACGCAGATCATGCGCCGCCAGGCCGCGCGTGAACGGGAACTCCCCGCCGCGCGTCTGCGCGGCGTCACCGAACTGTTCCTGACCAACAGCCGCCTCGGCGTCATGCCGCTGCACTGCGGCGCGATCGCGCCCGGACCCGTCGGACGCTCCTTGCGCGAGGAGATCCTCCGCGAAAAAATCGTCCCGTGAACCACGACCTCTTGTCCGCCGGCGACGCCAGTGCCGCCGCGCGGTCGTGGCTCGAAGCCGCGCGCCGGACCCCTCCCGCCACGGCGGGCGGAGCGGCCCCGCCGGCCCAGCCGTTCCTCGCCGCGTGGTTCGCCGCGCGGATCGGACACCCGGTGTGCGTGGTCTGCCCCGACGTCAAACGCCAGGAGGAATTCCACCACGATCTGCAATTCTGGGAGCCCCGCGCGTTGCTCCTGCCCGACCTCGAGCTCGCGGCCGAGGGCGTGGGCAGCCCCGATCCGGAACTGGCCGCCGCCCGCCTTGCGGCCTTGCGCGAAATCGACACCGGCCAGCCGCCGTTGGTCGTGGTCACCGCCGACGGCCTTCGCCATCCGGCCCCTTCACCCAAGAAGCTCGGTGAGGGTGTCATGACCCTGCGCCGTGGCGAGACACTCGCGATCGCCGCACTTACCTCGCGGCTCGAAATGGCCGGCTTCGAACGCGTGTCCACCGCCGCCCAGCGCGGCCATTACGCCGTGCGCGGCGGCATCATCGACATCTCTCCGTGGCAAACCGCCCTTCCGGTGCGTCTCGAATTTTTCGGCGACGAGATCGAATCCATCCGCTCCTACGACCCCGATTCGCAACGCTCGGTGGAAACGCTCGAGTCCTGCGAGCTGGGCCTCGATGACGGCGGCGCGGGCCATGACGCCACCGCGCGGGACCACTTCGCCAAGGGCACCGTGTTCCTCTCGATCGAGGACGCATGGCCCGAAGCCGGCGCGCGCTTGCATTCCGGTCCGGTGCTGGCCGGCGAGGGTGAAACCGAAATCCCCGCCGGCGACCATCCGCTGGGGGATTTCGCCGCCGGCGACATCGTGCTGCTCGAGCAACGCCGCCGCGATTTATTCCGGCAGATCGCCCGCTGGCAGGCGGACGGCTGGACGGTGCGCATCGTCTGCACCAACGAGGGCGAAGCCACGCGGCTGCGCGAACTCGCAGCCTCCGAACCGGACAGCCCGCGCGAGTTGCCGGTGCTCTTGGGGACACTGACCCGCGGGTTCACCCTGCCGGACGCCAGGCTCGCGCTGCTGACCGATGCAGAACTCTTCGGCCGCGCCGCCAGCCTCGGACAGCGCCGCGGCGGATGGCAACGCGCGCGCGCCACCCTCGCCCGGCAGACCTTGCGCTTCGACGACTTCGAGACGGACGACCTCGTTGTCCACCTCGACTACGGCATCGCGCGCTACCGCGGACTCCAAGTGCTCCCCGGCCAGGAGGAAACCGGCGAGGTGCTCACGCTCGAATTCGCCCGCGGTTCGAAGCTTTACGTGCCGCTGGACCAGGGATGGAAGGTCTCCCGCTATGTCGGGGTCGGACGCAAAAATCCCGCGCTGAGCGAACTCGGCGACGAACGCTGGCAACGCGCCCGGAGCAAAGCGGAAAAATCCGTCTTGGTCTACGCCGAGAAACTCCTGCGCGTGCAGGCCGAGCGGGCACTCGAATCCGGCATCACCTTCCCGCCGGACAACACATGGCAGCGCGAATTCGAGGATTCTTTCCCCTTCAACGAGACCCCCGACCAACTGCGCGCCATCGACGAGGCGAAAAAGGACATGGAGTCGGCCAGACCGATGGACCGCCTGATCTGCGGCGACGTCGGTTTCGGCAAGACCGAGGTCGCCATCCGCGCCGCTTTCAAAGCCGTGATGGGCGGCAAACAAGTCGCCTTCCTCGCCCCGACCACGGTGCTCGCCCAGCAGCACTGGCAGACGCTCCGCGAGCGGATGTCGGATTATCCGGTCACCGTCGGTTTGCTCAGCCGCTTCCGCACACCGAAGCAGCAAAAGCAGACGCTCCAGGGCCTTCGCGACGGCAGCGTCGATATCGTGGTCGGCACGCACCGTCTGCTGGGCAAAGACGTCGCTTTCCAGAATCTCGGACTCGTCATCGTCGACGAAGAGCAGCGCTTCGGCGTCCTCCACAAGGAACGTCTCAAGGAAAACTTCCGCAAAGTCGATGTGCTCACCCTCTCCGCCACGCCCATCCCGCGCACGCTTTACCTCTCGCTGCTCGGCGCGCGTGACATGAGCACGATCGAAACCCCGCCGGCCAACCGCATTCCCGTTGAAACGGTCATCTGCGGCTATGACGAACGCCTCATCCGCGATGCGATCAAACGCGAACTGGCCCGCGGCGGGCAGGTCTACTTCCTCCACAACCGCGTCAAATCGATCGGCCTGCTCGAAAAGCGCCTCAAGGAGCTGGTGCCCGAGGCGCGCACCGTCATCGGGCACGGACAAATGGACGAGGAGGAACTCGAAGATGTCATGAATTCGTTCGTCTCGGGGAAAACCGACATCCTGCTTTGCACCACCATCATCGAAAGCGGCCTCGATATCCCCAACGCGAACACCATCATCATCGACCGCGCCGACCGCTTCGGGCTGGCCGACCTTTACCAGCTGCGCGGACGCGTCGGACGGTCGAACCACAAGGCCTACGCGTATCTGCTGCTGCCGCGCGATCTGATGGGCGGCGGCGAGGCCCGCCAGCGTATCGCCGCCATCCGGCAATACTCGAACCTCGGCGCCGGTTTCCGCGTGGCCATGCGCGATCTGGAAATCCGCGGCGCGGGCAACATCCTCGGCACCGAACAGAGCGGACACATCCTCGCTATCGGTTTCGAATTCTACTGCCGCCTGCTCAAAGCCGCCGTGGCCAGACTCAAAGGCGAACGCGCACCCGGCCGACCCGACATCAGGGTCAATCTCGACTTCATCGCGTCCGACCCGGCTACCGCGCGTGATGGACAGCTCCCCGCGTGGATCCCGGCGGACTACATCGCCGAACCGAAGGAACGCATCGCCGCCCACCGCGCCCTCGCCGAGGCCGAGACCCTCCCCGCTCTCGACCAGCTCAAGAAACAGTGGCGCGACCGCTACGGACGCCTGCCCGGTCCCGCCCGCCACCTCTTGAAGACCGCCGCCATCCGTCTCCGCGCCGCCGCCGTCGGGATCGACCTGGTGGAGACCGAGGGAAGCGTCCTCCGGCTGCGCCGCGGCGGCGATTTTATCATGATCGGACACCGCCACCCCCGGCTGGAAAGCGACGATCCCGCCTTGAAATTGCGGCAGATCCTTGCACTCTTGCAGCAACTGTGAACCGATCCGCCCGCCTCGCCGCCGCCGTTCTGGCCCTTTCCGCCGCCCCGCTCCCCGCCCAGCCGGAGCAACGCATGGTCGACGGCATCGCCGCGGTGGTGAATTCCAATGTCATCACCTACGGCCAGGTGCGCGAGCTCCTCATGTTCCGCCAGCGCTCGCTCAACGAGACCTACCAAGGCGAGGAATTGAAGGCCAAGATGAAGGAGTCGCAGGACGCCGCCCTCAAAGACCTCGTCGACCGGCAGCTGATCATCGACAGCTTCAAAGAGCAGGGTTTCTCCATCCCGGACTATGTCGTCGAAGACCGCATCCAAAACATCATCCGCGAAGAATTCGGCGGCGACCGCACGGCCTTCGTCCGCACCCTCAAGGCCCAAGGCTTCACCCTCTCCCGCTTCCGCGAGATCGAACGCGACAAAATCATCGTCCAAGCCATGCGCCAGCGCGCGGTGCGCTCGGACTTCGTCATTTCGCCGGACAAAGTCGAAGCCTACTACCGCCGCAACATCGCCGAATATTCCACGCCCGAGGAAATCCGTCTGAGCATGATCGTGCTGCGCGTCGAGGAGGACGGTTCGGGCGACCCCGCCGCGGCCAAGCGCGCCATGGCGGAGGAAATCCGCGGCAAACTCGCCGATGGCGCGGACTTCCCCGGCATCGCCCAGATGTATTCCGAAGACAGCACGGCCGAGGCCGGCGGCGACTGGGGCTGGATCGACCGCCAGACCCTCAACGAGGAACTCAACCGCGTGGCCTTCTCGCTCCAACCCGGACAACTCAGCCGCGTCGTCCAACTCGGCGATTCCCTCTACATCATGCGCGTCGAGGCGCGCAAAGCCGCGGTGACCAAGCCGCTGGCCGAATTGCGCGAGGAGATCAGCAAAAGACTTTTCGAGGAAGAACGTATCCGCCTCCAGGAGCAGTGGATCAAAACGCTCCGCGAGAAAGCTTACGTCAAAGTCTATTGAGTGTGCCCGCGCGCCCCGTCCTCGGACTCGTCTCCGGCGACCCCGCCGGCGTCGGCCCGGAACTCATCACCCGCTGCCTTGCCGATCCCGGGTTGCCGGACGGGGTCGACTTCCGTCTCATCGGAGGGCAAGAGGGACACGTCCCCGGTCAACCGACCCCCGCCTCGGCGCGGGCGGCATGGGACGCGCTGGAGGAAGCAGCCCGTCTCGGGCAAGACGGCGCCATCCAGGCGGTGGTCACCGGACCGGTGCACAAGGACGCGCTGCAGGCCATCGGCTTCCCCTTTCCCGGACAAACCGAATTCTTCGCCGCACGCAGCGGGACGGAAGATTTCGCCATGTGCCTGACCGGCGGGCCGCTCACCGTCGCCCTCGCCACCATCCACGTCCCCCTGCGCGACGTCCCGCGGCTCCTGCGCGCGGACGAAATCGTGCGCGTGGGGAAATTGCTCCGGGACTTCCTGCAGCGCCGCCTCGGACGCGCGCCGCGGATCGCGGTGGCCGGACTGAACCCGCACGCCGGCGAGCACGGACGCTTTGGTAACGAAGAAGAGACCATCATCGCCCCCGCGGTCCGCGAACTCGCCGCCCACGGCGATTTCACCGGTCCTCTCTCCCCTGACACCGTTTTCCACCGCGCCGCGGCGGGCGGATTCGACGGCGTGCTTTGCATGTATCACGACCAGGGTCTCATCCCGTTGAAGCTCCTCGCCTTCGACACCGGCGTCAATGTGACCCTCGGGCTCCCCTTTCCCCGCACCAGCCCGGACCACGGCACGGCCTTCGACCTCGCCGGCACCGGCCGGGCCAGCCACCGCAGCATGCTCGCCGCGATCAAACTGGCCGCCGAGATGTTGCACCGTTAGCCGACCAGACGCTTCCATCGGAAAGGCAGCGCGCGACTGGAGACATAAAGTAGAAGCGGCGGGGGCGCCGCTTTCTCTTTTCCAGACCCTCAACCCCCCACTTTTCTCCAATCATATACTCCGGCTCTCCCAATTG
>CAZEYV010000023.1:0-17126 GCA_964516705.1 uncultured Chthoniobacter sp. | reverse complement strand
GGGGGGGGTTTTCGGCGGCGGAGGCTGGGGGGCGGTGAAAACTTCGGCCGAACCTTCCTCGCGCACCGGGTAAGTGAACCGGAAGCCAAGGCCGCCCGGAATCTGCGTCGTGGTCTGGGCCCGCGCGACCTGCGTGGAGGCCAGGAGCGCGAGAATGAGGCAAGCCAAGACTGGGCGGGGGCAAAACATGTGAATAAGTTGGGCCAGCAGTGCATCTAAGGGCAATCCGTCTGTGATGGACAGCCAAATTTTGCGTCCCTCCATCCGGTTGCCGTCCGCCCGCCCCGGCACCTCAGACCAACGGGTGACTCTGGTCGCGGTCCACTGTTTCACGCAGTTCCTCGAAGAATTCCGGAAGGGCCGACTCGACGCGATTCCAATTCGGTATAAGCGGTTCGCCCAGAGGGTCTTCCATGAAATCACGGGCGGCCGTGCGGATGCCGCGGACGAAGGTGGCCACGGCCAGCTCTTCTTGGTGACGGTCAAAGGCCAGCCCGTTGATCTCCGCGTCGGCGTGGTAGAAGCGGATGGTGTCCTCCGCCTTGCGCAGGTAGGCGCTGAGCAGTGTGTCGAACAGGCCGCTGTCCATGCGGATGCCCTCCGCCGCGACGGTGCGGAAGATGCAGCGGGCGATGTCGATGGCCATCTTGTTCAAGCCCTTGGAAGCGTCGCGCGGGGAGAGTTCCTGGTGTTTGTGGTCGAAGCGCTCCCCGATTTCCACCTGGCAGATGGCCTTGGGGGAGGTCACCCGGAAGACCTCGGCCAGCATGCCGACTTCCACCCCCCAGTCCGAGGGCATGCGCGTGCGGCGCACCACGTCGAGATCGACGCAGATTTCCCCCGAGAGGGGGTAGCGGAAGGTGTTCATGTAGTTGAGGAACGGGTGCGTGCCGATGATGCTCTCCAGCGACCGGATGAGCGGCGTGAACATGAGGCGCATGACGCGGCCGTTCAGCTTGTGGGTGAATCGGGCGGTGTAGCCCTTGCAAAAATCGAAGCCGAGGCTGTCGTTGGCCACAGGGTAGCACAGACGCGCGAGGAGTTCCCGGTTGTAGGTGAGAATGTCGCAATCGTGGGCGGCAATGACCTTGGCTCGGCCGGCGGCGAGCACATAGCCATAGCACAGCCACATGTTGCGCCCTTTGCCCCGGCGGCCGGGATCGAGGTCGGCGGCGGCCAGTTTGCGCAGCAAACGTTTCATGCCCGGACCGTCATTCCAGAGCAGGACCGGGTTGTGCCGAGACTTGGCGAAAAACCGGCACGCCTTGCGCCAATCGCCCGCACTGGCGCCGTCAATGCCGACAACGACCTGCTCGAGGTAATCGACCTGCTCCAGTTCGCGCAGGATGCCACGCAGGGCCGGTGTGCCGATTTCGTCCACGTGGCACGGGAGCACGAGGGCGATCGGCATGTCCTGCACGAATTCGCGCAGCTGCGCCTCCAGTCTTTCCACTCCGGGCTCCCCGAGGCGGTGAAGGGTGGCCATCGCGCCTGTTTGGAAGAAATCGGCCATAGTTTTTGATTGTCGCCGCGCAAGGGCGCATCATCAATCTCTTATGAACACCGGTTCCTCCGCGGCATGACGGACCGCTCTTCCCGTCAGCTTGTCGTCGCGCACTACCATTTGCGTCCGGGTGGCGTGCGTCGTGTCATAGAAACCGCGCTGCCCGCGCTGGCGGCGACCGGGGAATTCGACGGCATCATGCTGGCCGCGGGGGAGGAGCCGGACGCCGCGTGGTTGCGGCGGTTGCGCGTTGCGGTCGGTGGCGTGCCCGTGCAGGTGGAAGTGCAGCCCGACTTTCGTTATTGGTCGGAAATCGACGGGAGTCGCGAAGGTTTCGGTGCCCGGCTCTCCCGCACCGCGACGGATCTTCTCCTGCGGTGTGGCGGCGCGCGGGCGGTCCTCTGGGCCCACAATCTTGGCCTCGGACGCAACGCACCGCTGGCCGCGGCCTGGTCGCAGGCGGTGGCTTCCACGGGAGCGCTCTTCCTCCTGCACCACCACGATTTCTTTTTCGACAACCGCTGGATCCGCTGGCCGGAAATGCAGGCCTCGGGCTTTTCCACGCTGGCCGATGCCGCGTGCGTGGTCTTTCCGGTCGGACCCCGCACGGTGCACCTGGCCATCAATCGCTCCGACCACGCCTTGCTCGCAGCGGGTCTCGGACCGAGGGCCCTCTGGTTGCCCAATGCGGTCACGGCCCCGCGTCACGGCGCGGGCGACGAGCGCGAAGCGCGTCGGTGGCTGGCCGCACGGACCGGTTCGGATGCGCCCAGCTGGTTGCTCCCCTGCCGTTTGCTCCGGCGCAAAAACATGGCCGAGGCCCTTTTGCTGGTGCGCTGGCTGCGTCCGGGTGCGCATTTGGTCACGACCGGTGGTCCGACCTCGGCGGACGAGGAGCCTTACGCCGCCCGACTGCGTGACGCGGCGCGGAGGAACGGTTGGCCCATGCGGTTGGGTGTGCTCGCCGGCCAAAGCGGGGCGCCCCCCGTCTCGGCGCTCATTGCCGGCGCGGAAGCGGTTGTCTTGACCTCGCTGCAGGAGGGTTTCGGTCTGCCTTACCTCGAGGCGGCGTCCGCCGCGCGTCCGCTTGTGGCCCGTTCTCTGCCCAACGTGTTGCCTGATCTGGTGGATTTGGGGCTGCAGGCTCCGACCGTTTACGATGAGATTCATGTGCCCTGCGATTTGTTCGCGGCAGGCCGCGAACGGTCGCGGCAACGCGAGTTGTGGCTGCGTTGGCGCAGCGCGTTGCCGGCCGAAGTGCAATCGCTGGCCGGGGAACCGGCTTTTCTCGCCACGGAGGAAGCGGTCGTGCCTTTCAGCCGCCTGACCCTCACCGCGCAGGAGGAAGTGCTCGCCCATCCTGATGATTCGCTGCGGGGCGCTCTTGATGCGGTCAACCCGCAGCTGGCGTCCTGGCCGCGCGGGGGAGCGGATTGGCCGGCATCGGGGCTCCGGGACGGGGACGGGTCCGCGCTTTCCCCGTCGCGTTTTGCCGGCAATTTTCTGGCCGCGATGGAAGCAGCGCTCACCGTGCCGGGGGAGGCGGAGGATGCCTCGCAAAAAGCGCTCGATCTTTTCCTCGCCGATCGCCTGCGGGGCGGCAATTTGTATCCGCTGGTTTTCTCTCCGCGGACATGAAACCGCGGGCTGTCATATGCGATGTCTACCGCACGGTCCTCGAGGTCCTGCCCGCGCCGGATGGTGCGGACGCTCGTTGGGACAGCCTCTGCCGCGCGACCTTCGGTCCGGCCGCTGTGCCGGACTTCGCGACCTTCAACGAGTTGTGTCAGCTTGAAATCGCGCGGAACCACGCGGAGTCCCGCCGCCGCGGCATCGCCTTTCCCGAGGTGCAATGGCCGCGGATTGTTTGCCGCGTGTTGCCGCCATGCGCCGGGCTGGATCCCGCGCGGCAAATGGACTTCCTTCTCGCCGGTCAGGCCTTGACGCGCGGTTTGCGTCTCATGCCGGGCGCGGCGGACGCTTTGCGATCCTGGCAGGCATCCGGTCTGCCGCTCGGCATCGCCTCCAACGCCCAGGATTATACGCGACACGAGCTGGCTGCTGTGCTCGGTCCGGTCGGGTTGGGGCCCGGCATCTTTCAGCGGGATCTGACCTTGTGGTCGTGGCAGCTCGGTTTCAGCAAACCGGACCCGTATTTTTTCCAAGCGTTGATCTCACGTCTGGCGGCGAGGGGTTGGGCGCCGGGCGACGTCGTGATGATCGGCGATCGGGTCGACAATGATATCGTTCCGGCGCGTGCTGCCGGGATGAGAACCTGGCACCTGCATCCGGAGGGCGACGGCGATTGGTCTGCCCTGCGCGCCGTTCTCACTTGAGAGAGGCAATCCAGCGCGCTTCGTAAGGCTCGAGGATTTGTCCGGCATACTCCTGACGGCGTCCGGAAATTTCGTGGAGGCAAAGCATTCTTTCGCCGGGGTGTCCGCGTTCCACGACAAAGAGTCCCGTCCCGGCCTCGATGATGCGCTGCGGGTAGGAGGGAGCGAAAGCCGGGCAGGCGGCGCGACGACGGAGGAGCGCGGCGAGCGAGGCGTGGAGCCGGTGACGCAGGGAGGTGCCGTCGTCGAGTTCGCGTTCGAGAGCGTCCGCCTCGAACTTCTGGCGGTTGATGCGCCGCGGGATTCCGCTCGACTCGGCCCCCGCGCGATCGCCCCGCGAACCGAAGAGCGAGTGGAAATAGATCCCGGGAACGCCGGCGAGAGCGAAGGCGATGGCATGGGCCACGGTGAAGCGCCGCACGGCGGCGGCCTCGTCATGTCCCGCGGCCAAAACATCGAAATAATTCACGTTGAGTTCGTAAGGGGCCTGCGATCCATCGGGCATCAGCTTCAAGCCCGCGTAGCCGCCGGCTTGGCGGGCGAGAGCGACCAGCGCGGTGATGTCCTCCGCGGACAGCAGATCGCGCACGGGATTGAGTCCGATCCCGTCGTGGGAGGCGAGGAAGTTGAAGAAGGTTGTGTCGCGCGACGGGGCGGCCAGTCCCGACGCCCAACGCGTGAGCGCCGTCGCGTCCCCCGTGCGCAGGGTGTGCAGCACGAGCGGGGGCAGGGCGAAGTTGTAGACCATGTGCGCCTCGTTGTGTCCGTCCCCGAAATACGAAATATTGTCGGTGTGCGGCACATTGGTCTCGGTGACCAACCGCGCCCCGGGAGCAGCGCCGTCGGCCAGAGCGCGCCAGGCCCGCACCAAGGCATGGGCCTGCGGCAAGTGCAGGCACGAGGTTCCGGGCTCTTTCCAGATGAAACCGATGGCATCAAGGCGGATGTAGCGCGCGCCCTGCGAAAAATAGAACAACAGCAGTTCGCTCAAGGCGCGCATGACGTCCGGTTCGCGGAAATTGAGGTCGGCCTGGTCGCTGCTGAAGGTGGTCCAGACACGTCGCGGACCGCGGGCGGTGGGGAATTCGGCGAGCAAAGGCAGGGCACGCGGACGGACAACCGCGGAGAGGTCCGGATGTCCCTCGACCGTGACGAAAAATTCACCGTATCCGCCGGTGTCATTCCGGAATCGGGCGAACCATTCCCCCTGGACCGAGGCATGGTTGAAGACCGCATCAACCATCAGCGCAAAATCCGGACCGAAGGCCCGCACGTCGTCCCACGTGCCCAGTGCCGGATCGACCGCGGAGAAATCCTTGACCGAAAATCCGTCGTCCGAGGACCACGGGTAGAAAGGGAGCAGGTGGACCCCGCTGACCAAACCGCGGGCCCGGCGTGCGAGGAAGCTGCGCAGCACGGAGAGCGGGGGTTGGCCGGGGCGCGTTACCTGGTCGGGATAAGCGATGAGGAGCGCTTCGGCCGGGTCGTCGAAGCCATCCGGTCCGGCCCGGCGCCTTTGCCTCCCGGCGCGGACGGCCAGTTGACGGGCCAGCGGCACACCGCGCTCCGGTCCGTAAACCGAAACCAGTTCGTGTTCCAGTCGTGCTTTCCAATCCATGTGCACCACGTTTAACTGCCCGGGTCGCGATCGCAACGCGGCAACGCAGAATCGTGAGGATCACCCCGCCGCTTTCCCGCCGCATTCCGGAACGCGTCGGCTTCGTCTCGACGCGCTTCCACGGCACCGACGGCGTCACCCTGGAAGCACGCAAGTGGGCCGAGGTGCTGGCGCGGGGCGGCAGCGAGTGCCGGTGGATGGGCGGTTTGCTCGACACTATGCCCGAATTCAGCCGCCAGGTGCCGCTCGCGTTTTTCAACCACCCCGACATCCTCGAGGCCCAACAGGATCTCTTCGGGCGCACGACACGATCGGCCGCCACAACCGGGCGGATCCATGCGCTCAAGGAGAAACTGAAGGCCGACCTCTGCGCATTCGTTGGCGATTTCAAAGTCGGGTTGCTCGTCCCGCAGAATGCCTTGGCCATCCCGATGAACGTCCCCCTCGGGCTGGCCGTGACGGAATTCATCGCCGAGACGGGTATCCCGACGATCGCGCATCACCATGACTTTGCGTGGGAGCGCGAGCGGTTCACCGTGACTTCGGCCGCCGATTATTTGATGGCCGCTTTCCCGCCGTCCCTGCCGCACATCGAGCATGTCGTGATCAACTCGATGGCCCAGAAGGAACTGGCGCGCCGCTACGGGCTGCCGTCCGCGCTCATCCCCAATGTTCTCGACTTCGAGACACCGCCGCCCGGCATCGACTCCTACAACCGCGATTTCCGCCGGGAAATCGGGGTGGCCGACGACGATATCCTCGTCCTGCAACCGACGCGCATCGTGCCGCGCAAGGGCATCGAGCATGCCATCGACCTGCTCCGCCAGTTGCGCGAACCGCGGGCCAAGCTCGTCTTTTCCCATCCTTCGGGCGACGAGGGCAACGACTACATGCACCATATCAACGAGCGGATCGCCGATGCGGGGATCGAGGCGGTGCATATCGCCGATCGCGTGGGGGAGCGGCGCGGATGCAATGCGGCCGGACAAAAGACCTACACGCTCTACGATGTCTATCCGCACGCCGATCTCGTGACTTATCCCAGCCATTATGAGGGATTCGGCAACGCTTTCCTCGAGGCCGTCTACTTCGGCAAGCCGGTGGTGGTGAACAAATACGCGGTCTACGCGCGCGACATCGACCCGCTGGGCTTCCAGACCATCGAGATGTCGCAGATCGTCACGCGGGACGTGGTGGCCAAAACGCGCATGGTGCTCGACGACGGAAAACTGCGCGCGGACTGGGCGGCGCGCAATTACGAGTTGGGCCAAAAATATTTTTCCTACGCCGTGCTGCGCCGCAAATTGGCCGCGCGCCTGGCCTCGTTGTTCGGGGAGTAGCTCAAACCCGCCGCATGACGGTGTCGCGGACGAAGAGTTCGCCGGTCTCGGGGTAGTCGAGGGTGTAGTGCAGTCCGCGGCTTTCCTTGCGGCTGAGGGCGCAGTCGACGATGAGGGCGGCGACGGTGACGAGGTTGCGCAGTTCGAGGAGGTCGGTGGTGACTTTGAAGTTCCAGTAGAATTCCTGCACTTCCTTCTGCAGGTTGCGCAGGCGGGTGGCGGCGCGCTGGAGGCGTTTGTCGGTGCGGACGATGCCGACGTAGTCCCACATCAGTCGGCGGATTTCGTCCCAGTTGTGGTAGATGACGACCAGCTCGTCGACATCGGTCACGCTGCCGGGTCGCCATTCGGGCAAGGCGATTTCCTCGGACGTGCGGTGGTTCTTGGTCGCCTTGAGGAAAGCGCGGTGGGCGAAGACGAGGGCCTCGAGGAGCGAGTTGCTGGCCAGACGGTTGGCTCCGTGCAACCCGGTGCAAGCCACTTCGCCGATGGCAAAGAGTCCGCGCAGGGTGGTCTCGCCTTGCTCGTTGGTTTTCACGCCGCCACATTGGTAATGGGCGGCGGGGACGACGGGGATCGGTTGCGTGGCGATGTCGATCCCGAGGGACGCACAGGTCTCGTAGATTTTTGGGAAACGTTCTTGGAGGAATTCGCGCGGCTTGCTCGTGATGTCGAGAAAGACGCATTTGGCGCCGGTGCGTTTCATTTCGGCGTCGATGGCGCGGGCCACGATGTCGCGCGGGGCGAGGTCCTTGAGAGCATGGTAGCGGGGCATGAACGGCGTGCCCTGCTCGTCGACGAGGATACCTCCTTCGCCGCGCACCGCTTCGCTGATAAGGAACGACTTGGCTTCGGGGTGGAAAAGGCAGGTCGGGTGGAATTGGACGAATTCCATGTTGCTGACCGCCGCGCCCGCGCGCCACGCCATGGCCACGCCGTCGCCGGACGCGATGTCGGGATTGGTCGTGTAGAGGTAAACTTTGCCGCAGCCGCCGGTGGCCAGCACGATGCGGTCGCTGCGCAGGGTGAGGACGCGTCCGGATTTTTCGTCGAGCACGTAGACACCGACCACGCGGTCCTCGGTGGCGTAGCCGAGCTTGCCCGTGGTGATGAGGTCGATGGCCATGTGGTCTTCCAGCACGGTGATCGACGGATGCTTTTCCACCGCGGCGACGAGGGTTTTTTCGATTTCCAGTCCGGTGAAATCGTGGGCGTGGAGAATGCGGCGCTTGGAGTGTCCGCCTTCGCGTCCGAGATCGAGTTCCGTGCCGCCATCGGGCTTTTCGCGCAGGTCGAAGGACATGCCGAGTTCGATCAGTTCGCGGATCCGCTCGGGGCCTTCGCGCACGACGAGATTGACGATGTCCTCATGACAAAGCCCCGCGCCGGCTTCGAGGGTGTCTTTGATATGGAGTTCGAAAGAATCCTCGGGACTGGTCACGCAGGCCACGCCGCCTTGGGCCCACGCGGTGTTGGTCGTGGTTTTGGCGCGCTTCGTCACCACCGCGACGGTGCCGTGCGCGGCGGCTTTGAGCGCGTAGGTCAGACCGGCGATGCCGGAGCCAAGGACGATGTGGTCAAACTTTTGCATGACGCGGCGCGAGCCGCACGTTGTCGATGAGGCGTGTTTCGCCGATTTTCACCGCGGCGGCAAGCACGGCGGGGCGGTCGAGGGCGGCGAGGGGCGCGAGCGTTCCGGCGTCCACCAGATCGACGTATTGCGGTTCCGCTCCGGTGCCGGCGCTGATCAGCGCCTTCGCCCGGGCCACGATTTGCGCGGGGTCGCTTTCCCCGGCGGCGGCCGAGAGCGCGGCGGGAAATGCGGCGGCGCGTTTCCGCTCGTCGGCATCGAGGTGACGGTTGCGCGAACTCATGGCGAGTCCGTCCGCTTCGCGCACGGTCGGATGCCCGATGATTTCCAGTCCGAAGAACAAATCGCGGGCCATGCGGCGAATGATGGCCAGTTGCTGGTAGTCTTTTTCCCCGAAGATGGCGGCATGGGGACGGATGATGTTGAAGAGCTTGGCCACCACGGTGCAGACGCCGCGAAAATGGCCCGGACGCTGCGCTCCGCAGAGTCCGCGCGAAAGCCCGGTTTCGTCCACGAAGGTCGAATCACCCGGAGGATACATCGCGTCCGCACTCGGCGCGAAAACGGCATCCGCGCGATGCGCGGCGCACATTGCCAGATCGGCCTCCATGGTGCGCGGGTATTTCGCGAGATCCTCGTTCGGACCGAATTGCGTCGGATTGACGAAAATGCTGACCACCACGGTGCCGTCTGCTCCGGCGTGTGCGCGGGCGGCATCGATCAAAGCGGCATGACCGGCGTGCAAGGCACCCATGGTCGGCACCAGCACCACGTTCGAGGAGGCGGTGGCCCGGAAGGTCGCCGCCTCAGCGGGCGTGCCGAGCGTGCGCATTGTCCGGCGCGGAAAAATCAGTTCCCCGCGGGCGCGGCAGCAGGGGTCGCGGGTGCCGGGGCTTCGGCGGCTTCGACCACGACTTCCTCCACGGCCACGGGTTCGGTGGTCACCACCACCGGGGTGGGGGCGCTGACCGGCGCGGGTGCGGCCGCCGCGGCAGGCACCGGCTGGCTGAGAAGTTCCTTTTGAATGACCGTCTCGCCTGTACCTCGCTTGGCGTAAAGCACGGCCAAGAGCAGGGTGAGCGCGAAAAAGACAATGCCGAGCCAGACGGTGAACTTTTGCAAAACGTGGGTCGTTTGCGCACCGAAAATGTTTTCCGTCATGCCCCCGCCGAACGCGGCACCAAGGCCCTCGTTTTTCGGACGCTGCATGAGGACAACCACCACCATGAGCAGACAGATGAGCACATGGAAGGAGATGAGGACGTTGATCAGAATCGACATGAACCGCACAGAATGGCAGGGAAGCGAGGGGATGTAAAGGAGCGTGCGCCGCCCTCGACTTGACGCCGACCCAGCGTGTAATTACCGTAATTCCCTAATGAAAACCACGGAGCTGAAGCTTGCCCGCATCGGCAACTCGCGCGGGATCCGTCTGCCGGCCGACCTGATCCGGCGCCACGGGTTGGAGGACGGCGTGCTGCTCGAGGACCGCGGGGATTCCCTAGTCCTGCGGCCGAAGGCCAAGCCGCAGAAGTTGTCGTGGGAGGAGACCTACAAAGAGATGGCTGCTTCCGATGAAGACTGGTCGGAGTGGGATTGCACGTTGGCAGACGGGCTGGAGCACATTCCCTGGGAGCCACAGCCGGCGAGCCTCAATGAGCAAGCCCCGGAATACCGGGCCAAGGACAAAGGTCTGACCAAAAAATCAAAGTGAAGCGGGCGGAGATCCATTGGTGCCGGTTGGATCCTGTGGAGCGCAGTGAGATGGGCAAAACGCGGCCGTGCGTCATTGTCAGCGATGATTTGCGCAACGAGATCCTGCGGACCGTGGTGATTTGTCCCATGACTTCAATTCATCGCCCCCACTGGCGGACCCGACTGCGTGTCCGGTCCGTCGGACAGCATGCCGACGTCTGTGCCGACCAGATCAGAGTGGTCAGCAAATCACGGCTGGCCGGGCGCATCGGGCGTTTGTCGGAGGACGACGCGCGGGCTTTGCACGAGTTGCTGACCGAAATGTATGGGGCGCGCTGACCGGATTCCGCGTTGATCTTTCCCGGGGAAAACCTCTAACTCTCCGGCTGTGAACGTCAGCGACCTGAGGGAAATCCTGCAATACGTCCCGCGGTTCCGCGAAAAAATCTTCGTGGTCTCCGTCGACGGTGAGATTGCCGCTTCGCCCAACTTCGCCAACATCCTCCTCGATCTCGCCGTCCTGCGGTCGTTGAGCATCCGGGTCGTGCTGGTCCACGGGGCCAGCCATCAGGTGCAGCTCGCGGCGGAAAAAGCGGGCTTCAAACCGAGCAACACGGACGGCACCGGCATCACCGATGAGGCGACGCTCGAAGTGAGCATCGATGCGGCCATGCGGCTGACGCACGAAATTCTCGAGGGTTTGGCTTCGGTCGATTTGCGGGCCGCTTATGCCAATGCGGTCATCGCCCATCCGGCCGGCATCCTCGGCGGCATCGATCAGGGCCACACCGGACGGATCGAGCGGGTCGATGTGAAATGCCTGCATATGTTGTTGCACGAGGGAATCATCCCGGTGGTGCCGCCCCTCGGATTCGACGGCGAGGGCCATACTTACCGGGTCAATTCCGACCACGCCGCGGCCGAACTGGCCGAGGCTTTGCAAGCGGCCAAGGTCATCTATTTGTCCGCCGACACGAAGCTACCCGGTGGCGGCACGCTCCCGCGGCAACTGGGGATCGTCGAGGCCGAGGACCTGCTGAAAAAGCGGAAGAACGGCGAGGCGCCGAATCTTTACTCCAAGGTCGATTACGGGGCCAAAGCCTGCCGGCAGGGCGTGCCGCGGATCCACATCCTCGACGGCACGGTCGACGAGGCGCTGCTCGACGAGGTTTTCAGCAACGAGGGGATCGGCACGATGATCTACTCGAACGAATACCAGCAGATCCGGAAGATTTTCAAAAAAGACGTTCGGGCCATCATGTCGCTCATCCGGCAGTCGATGGACAGCGAGGAACTCGTGCGGCGGACGCGGGCCGAAATTCTCGAGCAGATGCAGGATTTTTGGGTGTTGGAAATCGACGGCAAGCTCATGGGCTGCGTCGCGCTGCACGTTTATGCGGAGAAGCAATGCGGTGAACTGGCCTGCCTCTACGTGCACAAGGAACACGAGAACGAGGGACACGGACGGAAGCTCATGGCCTTCGTCGAGACCCTTGCGCGGGAGAAGGGGATCAAGCAGCTCTTCGCCCTCAGCACGCAGGCCTACAAATATCTTCAGATCAAGGGCGGTTACCGCGAGTCCCCGCCGGACGTCATGCCGGCCGCGCGGCGGAAAAAATACGACGCCGGCGGACGGCAGTCCAAAGTGCTGATGAAAGACATCGCCTGAGACGGCTTCCATGGAAGGCGTCCATACCCATTTTCTCTGGATCGACTGGGTGGTCCTTGCCGCCTATCTGCTTCTCACCACGTGGATCGGCCATGCCTTGCGCGGCAAGCAGTCGACCATGCAGGATTTTTTCCTCGCGGGACGCTCGCTGCCCTGGCCGGCGGTCAGCGGGTCGATCATCGCCACGGAGATCAGCGCCATCACTTTCATCGGTGTTCCCGGGATGGTTTTCGCCGCGGGCGGCGACTTCACCTACCTGCAGTGGGGGATCGGTTCGCTCATGGCGCGGTTCATTGTCGGGATCTGGTTCGTCAAGGTTTTCTACGAGCGCGGCATTTTCAGCCCCTACGATTACATGCAGTCGCGCCTCGGCGCGGGGGCGCGGGCTTTCACCACGGCGCTTTTCTTCGTCGGATCGATCCTCGGACAAAGCGTGCGCCTCCTCGTCACCGCGCTGATTCTCTGGACCGTCACCGGCCTGGCCTTCGAGTGGTGCATTGTCATCATCGGTCTCTTCGCCATCGGGTGGACGCTGATGGGCGGCATGACCACGGTCATTTGGACGGACGTCATCCAGTTTTTCGTCTTCATCGGCGGCGGTTTGCTCGCTTTTGCCGTGCTCATGTTCACCATCGACGGCGGGTTCGCCGCGTTCGTGGCGGAAGCCGGGGCGGCCGGCAAATTGCGGGTGCTCGATCTTTCGACCAATCCCGACGTGCAATTCACCCTCTGGGTCGGCCTGCTCGCCATGCCCTTCCAGAATGTGGCCGCGTTCGGCACCGATCAAGTGATGGCCCAGCGCATGTTCTGCTGCCGCAACGCGCAGGATGCCTCGAAGGCGGTCATGGCCAGCAGCATCTCGCTGCTTGTCACCGTGCTCATGCTCGCGGTCGGCGCGGCGCTCTTTGTCTACTACCAGCAAATGCCGCCATCGGACGCCGCGGCGGCGCTTTTCGCCAAGGACAACGACGCGGTCTTTCCCGTTTGGATCACCACCGTCCTTCCGCCGGGGTTGAGCGGACTCATCCTTGCCGGAGCCTTCGCCGCCGCCATTTCGAGTTTGGACTCGGCGCTGGCCGCGCTGTCGCAGACGTCGATGGCGCTGTGGCACGGCAAGGACGGACTCGAGGCCGCGGACCAACGGCGCTTGATCGTGCAATCACGCTTCGCCGTGGTCGGGTGGGGGATCGCGCTCATTCTCATGGCGGTGGGACTGCAGGCCGTGCGCGGGCAGATCAACCTGCTCTCGTTGGCCTTCGGCATGGTGGCCTATACCTACGGTCCGATGCTCGCCGCGTTCCTCCTCGCGCTCAGTCCGCTGCGTCGCGACATCCGCGGTATTGTCATAGGCACGGTCATTTCCGTCTTGCTGGTCCTCTGGGCGCGTCCGGACCTTTACAACATTCTCGCCGCGCTCGGTGCCATCACCACGGAACAAGCCGCGGCGTGGCGTCCGAAAATCAACTTCGCCTGGCTTTACCCCGTCACGTGTCTGCTCACGCTGGCCTGCGGCATCGCGCTGGGCCGGAAAAGACAAGCCCCGCGCGCGGCGTAGGTGGGTCAAGCGATTTTGACAAAAAGTTTACAAACGCCGCCAAAGTTCTTGAGCGCGTTTTTCCGGCCCGATACGCTCTGCGTCTGTGACGCCGAATGAAAGTCAGGATGCCTGTGAACAACTTGTGAATACGAGTTCCACGGCCCCCGGCCCCCGGCCCCGCGCGTTGCAGCAGATCTTGCGTCCCTTCCGGTCGGAATCCGCCACGACTTGCCGTGGATCCGACAGGCGCGAAAATTTTCCTGGCCGGAATTAACAGAATAAAACATGCCCCGCTCGATTTCCCCGCGCCCCAAGCGCCGCGCCTCCAACGCTGTTGCCGGTCGCGCTTCCCGCTCCGCCCCCGCACCGGCGCAAACAACTCCGCCCATTCCGGTGAATAACTCGCTCCCCGGGACCGACCTCGAGAGCCTCTGGGTCCAGACTTCATCGGCCTTGCGGGCCGAATTGGGGGACGGTGTTTTCGACCGCTGGTTTTCCACATTGAGCCTGGCCGGGGCCGACGCGTCGGGTGTCACGCTGGTCATTCCCAACAGCATCTACCAGGTGTGGATCGAAAGTAATTACGGTCCGCAGCTGCAGGCCGCCCTCATGACCGTCTTCGGCAGCCGGCGCAAGGTCGCTTTCCATGTGGAGAATGGTGCGCCCGCGGAGACGGCATCCATCCCGGAAGAGGAAGCGCCGGCGGAAACGCCGGAACCCGGCGGGGTGGCCGGTGCCCGCGGACTCAATCCGCACTATGTATTCGACACCTTTGTGGTCGGAGCCAACAGCGAATTTGCCCACGCCGCTTCTTTGGCCGTGGCCAAGTCGCCCGCCCGCACCTACAACCCCCTTTTCATTCACGGCGGGGTCGGCCTCGGCAAGACGCACCTCCTGCAAGCGATCGGCCACCATCTGGCCGCCTCGCGCCGCGGCACCAAGGTGGCTTATGTCCGCAGCGAGACCTTCACCAACGAGTTCATCAACGCCATCCAGACCAACTCCCTGGTCAAATTCCGCCGCCGTTACCGTCAGGCCGACATCCTGCTCATCGACGACATCCAGTTCCTGGCCGGCAAGGAGCGCTCGCAGGAGGAGTTTTTCCACACTTTCAATTCGCTGTTCGAGGGCCGCAAACAGATCGTCCTCTCCAGCGACCAGCCGCCCAGCGAGATCGCGCAGCTCGAGCAGCGCCTGGTCTCCCGTTTCGAATGGGGCCTCACGGCCGAACTCCAGCCGCCGGACATGGAGACGCGCCTCGCCATCCTGCGCAAAAAAGCCGCCGGCCTCGATGTCAACCTCCCCAACCACGTCCTCGAATACCTGGCCCATCGCGTCAAATCGAACGTCCGCCGTCTGGAAGGTGCCCTCCTCCGCGTCGCCTCCTTCTCTTCGTTGAGCGGGCGTCCCCTGACCGACGACTCTGTCGAGCACGTCCTCCGCGACATCCTGCAGGAAGAGGCGCGCCGCGCCGTCTCCATCGACCAGGTGCAGCGCAAGGTGGCCGAGCATTACGATGTGCGTCTGGCCGACATGACGAGCAAGCGCCGCCCGGCCAACATCGCCTTCCCGCGCCAGGTCGCCATGTTCATTTCCCGGCGCCTGACCAAATCCTCCCTGCAGGACATCGGTGAAGCTTTCGGCGGTCGCGACCACGGCACGGTCATCCACGCCTGCAAGACGGTGCAGAACCGCATGGACAAGCAGGAGAGCCTGCGCCAAATCGTCCGTTTCCTCGAAACCGCGCTGCAGAGGTGAAGAAGGCTTTGACACCAAAGGCTTATTTTCGGACATAAGTCTCCGCGCCGCCCAAGACCCACCATGAAATTCACCATACCGCAGGACGCCTTCGCCGAGGGGTTGCAAAACGCTGTCAGCGCAGTCAACCCGCGCAGCACTCTCCCCATTTTGTCCAACGTCCTCCTGCAAGCCGCCAACGGCGAACTGGTCCTCACCTCGACCGACCTCGATTTCACCGTCCGCACCAGGGTCGAGGCCAAAGTCGGCAAGTCCGGCGCCACCACGCTGCCCGCCCGCCGGATCAGCACCCTGGTCAAAGACCTGCCCAAAACCGACATCGAGGTCGAGGTCGATGCCAAAAGCATGGCCACGCTGAAAAGCGGCGCCGGTGTTTACAAGATCTTCGGCATGCCCGAGGCCGAGTTCCCCGGTCTCCCCGCCTTCGACAGCGCCGTCGAATTCAAGCTCAAGGCCTCCGACCTCAAAGACGGCCTGCGCAAAACCCACTACGCCATCTCCCTCGACGAGACGCGCTACGTCCTCAACGGTATCTTTTTCTCGTTCAAGGGCGACAAGCTCACCCTCGTGGCCACCGACGGACGCCGCCTCGCGCTGGCCGAGGTCAACGACCTCGAAATTCCGTCCAGCCAGGAGCGCGAATTCATCGTCCGCACCAAAGCCATCACCGAGCTGATGCGCGCCCTCAAGGACGACGGCGAAGTCGTCATCCGCCTCGCGCAAAACATGGTCCAGTTCGACTGCGGTCCGACCACCCTTATTTCCAAACTCGTCGAGGGCAACTACCCGAATTACGTCCAGGTCATCCCGACCAAAGTCAACGAGCGCGTCACCGTCGAGCGCGAGACCCTGCTCAATGCCGTCCGCCGCGTTTCCCTCCTCAACACCGAGAAGACCGCCTCCGTCCGCCTCAATTTCACCAAAGGCAAAATCGAGATCACCTCGAACACCCCCGAAGTCGGCGAAGCCCGCGAAGAAATGGCCGTGAGCTACAAAGGCAAGGACATCTCCATCGCCTTCAACCCCGAATTCCTCATGGCCCCGCTGCGTTACCTCAGCGAAGACGAAATCCATTTCGAGCTCATCGACGACATCAGCCCCGGCGTGATCAAAATCAACGCCCCCTTCGTCTACGTGCTCATGCCCATGCGCGTCGGGGCCTGATTCGAGTGAGTCCTCGTCTGCTGGCTTCTCTTGCTTGCCTCGCACTCGGGGTCTCGGCCGGTCTCGCCGGCGAAATCAAAATCTCCGACGCCGAAGCCGACCGCATCGGGAAAAAAATCTGGCGCAACGAATGCGCGGGCACCCGCGACGGACTCACCGCGTGGAACAAAGGCGAAGATTTCCCGTCCCTCGGCATCGGCCACTTCATCTGGTATCCGCAAGGCAAGCGCGGTCCCTTCAAGGAAAGTTTCCCCGCGCTCAAAGATTATCTCCAGTTGCAGGGCGTGAAACTCCCCGGCTGGCTCGCCGCGGCCAAAGCCTGCCCTTGGTCCGACCGTGCCGCGTTCATGGCCGACTTCCGTTCGCCCCGCATGGAGGAACTCCGCTCGCTGCTCGCCTCCACGGTCGGACAACAAGCCCGCTTCGCCGCCCTGCGCCTCGAGTCCGCGCTGCCGCAGATGCTCGCCGCCGCGCCGGCCTCCGAACGCGAAAAAATCCGCCGCAATTTTTACCGCGTGGCCAACGCCCCGGGCGGGCTGTACCCGCTCATGGACTACGTGAACTTCAAAGGCGAGGGGACCTCGCCGACCGAGCGCTACCAAGGCGAAGGCTGGGGTCTGCTCCAAGTGCTCGCCGGCATGTCCGACTCCGGATCGCCCACCGCCGCCTTCTCCCAAAGCGCCGACCGCGCCCTGACCCGCCGCGTCGAACTCTCGCCGCCTGCCCGCGGCGAAAAACGTTGGCTTCCCGGTTGGCGCAACCGCCTCGCCACCTACGTGCCGTGACCGGCGGTCGTTTCCTTTAATGTGTAGCGGCGGTCTATGACCGCCGGAAACTTTTGAGTGGGAGGCACCGGCGGTCATATCAGTTGGTTGCCTTCGGCAACCTGTCTCGCCAAGCCTCGGCTGACCGCC
>CAZEYV010000022.1:0-10627 GCA_964516705.1 uncultured Chthoniobacter sp. | reverse complement strand
AATCTCGGCGGCGCCGTTCTGGTGGAGGAATTCGTAGTCTTGGTGAGGGATGACGCCTCCGACCACGACGAGAATATCCGGACGACCGAGTTTCTTCAGCTCGGCGACCAGTTGGGGCAGAAGCGTTTTGTGTCCGGCAGCCAGCGAACTGAAGCCGACAATGTGCACGTCGTTTTCCACCGCCTGCTTGGCCGTTTCCTCGGGCGTCTGGAAAAGCGGACCGATATCGACGTCGAACCCGAGGTCGGCGAAAGCGGTGGAAACAACCTTGGCCCCGCGGTCGTGTCCGTCCTGGCCGATCTTGGCCACGAGCATGCGCGGACGGCGTCCGTGACGCTTCTCGAAGTCCGCGCTCATGCGCCGCACCTCGGCGATCTGTTTGTTTTCGCCGAACTCGCGCCCGTAAACACCGGAAATGGATCGGACCACGGCCATGTGGCGACCATACACATTTTCCATCGCGTCGGAAATCTCCCCGAGCGTGGCCCGGGCCCGGGCGGCCTCCACGGCAAGGGCCAGGAGATTTCCCCGACCGCTTTCCGCAGCCTTGGTCATGGCCTCGAGAGCCGCCGTCACCTTGGCATTGTCGCGTTCGGCGCGAAGCTTCTGCAACTGCGCGACCTGCTCCTCGCGGACCGCAGTGTTGTCGACCTCGAGAATGTCGAGCGGGGCCTCCTCGGACAAACGGTATTTGTTCACCCCGACGATGGTCTCGTGGCCGGAATCGATGCGAGCCTGGCGCCGCGCCGCGGCTTCCTCGATGCGCATCTTGGGCAGCCCGGTGTTGATCGCCTTGGCCATGCCGCCGAGTTTCTCCACCTCGACGAGATGCGACCACGCGCGTTCCATCAGGTCGCGGGTCAGGCTCTCCACATAATACGAACCGCCCCAAGGATCGACCGTGCGGCAGATGCCGGTTTCTTTCTGCAGGAAAATCTGCGTGTTGCGCGCGATGGCGGCGGAAAAATCGGTAGGCAGGGCAATGGCCTCGTCGAGCGAATTGGTGTGCAGGGACTGCGTGCCGCCGAAGACCGCAGCCATGGCCTCCACGCACGTGCGCACCACGTTGTTGTAGGGATCCTGCTCGGTCAGGCTCCAACCGGAGGTCTGCGAGTGGGTGCGGAGGGCCAGCGACTTCGGATCTTTCGCCCCGAGACCGCGCATCAGCTTGGCCCAGAGCACGCGCGCGGCCCGCATCTTGGCGATCTCCATGAAAAGATTTTTCCCCTGGGCCCAGAAGAACGAAATGCGTGGGGCAAACGTGTCGATCGGGATGCCGGCGGCCACGCCCGTGCGCACGTATTCGACCCCGTCGGCCAGGGTGTAGGCGATTTCCAGATCGGCCGGCGCACCCGCCTCGTGCATGTGGTAGCCGGAAACACTGATGCTGTTGAACTTCGGCATGGCCTCCGAAGTGTAGGCGAAAATATCGGCCACAATGCGCATCGAAGCCTCGGGCGGGTAAATATAGGTGTTCCGCACCATGTATTCCTTGAGGATGTCGTTCTGGATCGTGCCGGTCAGTTTTTCCGGCGGCACCCCCTGCTCCTCGGCGGCCGCGATGTAGAAGGCCATGATCGGAATCACGGCCCCGTTCATCGTCATGGAAACCGACATTTTGTCGAGCGGGATGCCATCGAAGAGCATCTTCATGTCGAGGACGGAGTCGACAGCCACCCCCGCCTTGCCCACGTCACCGACCACCCGAGGGTGGTCGGAATCGTATCCGCGATGGGTGGCAAGGTCGAAGGCCACGCTCAGTCCCATCTGGCCGGCGGCGAGGTTGCGACGGTAGAAAGCATTGCTCTCGCGGGCGGTGGAAAAACCCGCGTATTGGCGGATGGTCCACGGACGGACGACATACATCGTGGGATAGGGTCCGCGCAGAAACGGGGGGATGCCGGCGGTGAAACCGAGTTGCGGGCAATCCGCGCGATCGGGCGGCCCGTAGAACGGTTTGACCGCGATGTTTTCCATTGTTTCCCCGGACGGCGCCCCGCCGCGCGCCGCAGCAGGGCCGGCAACCGGTTCAGGCGCCCCGGCCGCATCCCCCAGTGCGGACTGCGCTTTCTTCCAGGCAGCTTCGCCGATCTCTTTGCTCAAGGATTCGACAAACCACGAACCCCCGCCCGCGTCAGCCACGCCGGCGAGAAGGCATTCCTCGCGGAAGATGCGTTGCGTGTTGACCGCCAGCCGTTGCGAAAACTCCGCGTGGCCGCCGTCGAACGGAAGCACGGTCAAGCTGTCGCAACCGCCGAGCACCGCCCCGCAGGCGGCCACCGTGGAGCGAAGAATATTGGTGTGCGGATCCTCCCCTGCGCGGACGCAGGGCGGCGTGGTTGCATGGATGGTCATCCGCGCCGAGGCCGGCGATCCGCCCAGCGCGGAAACGAGGCGCGCCCAGCCGTGGCGCGCGGCGCGGAGCTTGGCCATGATGACAAAAAACTCGCCGGCCGCGGCAAAGGTGAAACGGATTCGTCCGGCCGCCTCGTCAATCGTATGACCGGCGGCTTGGAGCGAGCGCAGGGCCTCGAGACCGCGCGTCCAAGCGAAGGCCACCTCTGCCGCGGTGCCATCGGCGGCGTGCACGGAAGCATCGACCCGCACTGCCCCCTCGGGCAAAGGAGGTTCCCCCTCCGCTATGGTGGTCCAGTCGGCCAGCGCTTTGCCGCCGCGCAAATAAGGAAAGACGCCGGGATCGGCCTCGCCACCGGACAGGATCGCGGAATTTTCGCCGGTGTAGATCGGCCCGACGGCCAGACCATCCGGTGTCTCGGAGTCGAGACCGGCCAGGGGCTTGCCCTTCAGTGCGGCTTCGGCCGCGATACGCCAATCGGCGAGGGACGAGGTCGGAAAATCGGACAAATCAAGCTTCTCGGCGAAGAGGCGGCTCATCCGGCCACCTCCTCAACTTCCACCGTGTGTTTTTTGCCTTCGATGTGCATGAGGTATTTTTTCGGACGCGAACCGGACTTCGGGGCAGGCGTGGCGGCGGGCGTGACGGCGACTGGGGCGGACGGCTTCTCGCAGCGCAACAACTTCTCGGTCTCGACGGGAAACATGGCGTAAAGCACCGCGGTCTCGTCGTCGTCCGGCAAGTCTTTCTCCCGGAGTTTGTCCCGCAAGGCGGGCAGGCCCGCCTCGAGCAGATCGGCCGGGCGCACTGTGACCGCTTTCTTGCCGCTTTGCTTTTCGACCAAGGCGAGCAGTTCATGGTCCACCGGCCCGGGCGTCTTCCCGTATTTGCCAAGGACAACGTCCTGCGCCGGCTGCGAAATCATCTTCCAGCGTCCGAATTTCACGTTGAGCATGGCCTGCGTCCCGACGATCTGGGAAGTCGGCGTGACCAGCGGAATGTAACCGAGCGCGGCGCGCACGGCGGGCATCTCCCGGAGAACTTCGTCATAGCGCTCGGCCATGCCCTGCTCCTTGAGCTGGTTGCGGAAGTTGCTCAGCATGCCGCCCGGCACCTGGTAGGTCAGGATGTCGACATCGACCCGTTCGTTGGCCGGACTGGTGAAGGCCTTCAAGTCCGCATAAACCTTCTCGAAATGGGCCCGCAGACGCGCGAGGCGCTCGCGGTCGTAATCCGGACAGCGCGGATGCCCCGAAAGCAGGGCCATCATGCGCAAGGTGTCCGGTTGCGACGTGCCGTTGGCGAAAGGGACAATCGACGTCTCGACCACATCCACCCCGGCCTCGACCGCAGCAAGATACGAGGAGGCCGCCAGGCCCGCGGTGTCGTGGCTGTGCAGGATGACGGGGACACTGACGCGCTTTTTCAGCGCGGAGACCAGATCGTAGGCGATCTTCGGCGTGATGAGACCGGCCATGTCCTTGATGCTGACCGACTGGCAACCGAGGTGGACGAGGTCCTCGCCGAATTCGACAAAGGCCTCGACGGTGTGGACCGGACTGATCGTGTAGCAAATTTCTCCCCGCGCGTGCTTGCCGCAGGCCAGCGTGGTGCGGATGGCCGTCTCCAGGTTGCGCGGATCGTTGAGCGCGTCGAAGATGCGCAGCACATCCATCCCGCGGCCGGCTGTGCAACGGACAAAAGTCTCGACGACATCATCGGGAAAACTCGTGTATTGGACGATATTCTGGCCCCGGAGGAGCATGCTGTGGGGCGTTTGCGGAGCGCCCTTCTTCAGCGCGGTGATGCGCTCGAAAGGATTTTCGCCGAGGTAGCGCAGGCAGGAATCGATGGTGGCCCCTCCCCACGTCTCGAGTTGGTAAAAACCCAACGCATCGAGGTCCTCCAAAGCGGGGAGCATCTGCGCGGTCCGCATGCGCGTGGCGGCGAGGGACTGGTGTCCGTCGCGGAGCACCGTGTTGGTGAACTCGACGCGCTTCATTAGCTGCGCTAATAGTTAGCAGGCAAGCCGAGCCGCTGGCAAGTGAAACCGGTCCGGCCAATCTTTCCAGCGGACGCTTTTCGGCGCTATGGTGAGGCGTGAATCCGGACCAAGCCGCGGCCGATTGGGAGAAGTTGCGCACCTGGACCATGCCCTTCGGCCGCTACCGGGGACGCGCACTCCATGCGCTGCCGGCCGAGTATCTTTGCTGGTTCGAACTCAAGGGATGGCCGTCGGGCGACCTCGGACGTCTCCTGCAGATCGTGCTCGAGGCCAAACGCCAGGGGGCCGATCACGCCTTCGACAGTCTGCGCCGTTGAGCGGGGGGTTGGAGCCGGAAACCGCATTTGCCTCCGGACGCGGGCCTGCTTTACGCTGGCGCCATGAAAATTCCGCTGCTCATTTTCGCCCTGCTCGTTGCCGCCCTGACGCCGGTCCGGGCCCAGTGCAAAGACTGCGGTTGCAAAGCAAAGTGCTCGCCGACCTGCCAGTGCAAGCCCGGGGATAAGACGAAAGCGCAGTGAATTCCCTCGACCCGCGGGCCAAACGTTTCCGCGCGGCCGACAAATGCCTCCAGCAGGCGAAACTGGCCCTGCAAGGCGCGCAGATTGCCCTGGCCGACCTGCCCGGTTCGCGACACTCGGCGCTTTCCGCCGCGCTGGAATCCATCGACACTGCTTCACGCGAAATCGACGATGCCGCCGCATCGCTCGATGACGCACGTTTGGAATCAACGGAGGATTAACCCATGCAACTCGGAATGATCGGACTCGGCCGGATGGGCGCCAATATCGTGCGTCGCCTCATGCGGGAAGGACACGCCTGTGTCGTCTATGACACCCACCCGGATGCGGTCGCCGCCCTGGTCAAAGAGGGCGCCACAGGTGCCTCATCGCCGGAGGAGTTCGCGGCCAAGCTGGAAAAACCGCGCGCCGCCTGGATCATGGTCCCCGCCGCGGTGACGGACAAAGTCATCCAGTCCCTTCTCCCCCATTTCGAAAAGGACGACATCATCATCGACGGCGGAAATTCCTACTTTCGCGACGACCGGCGGCGGGCCAAGGAACTGCAGCCCCGCGGCATCCACTACATCGACTGCGGCACCAGCGGCGGCGTATGGGGCCTCGAACGCGGCTACTGCCTGATGATCGGCGGCGAAAAGGGGCCGGTGCAGCACCTCGATCCGATCTTCAAAACCATCGCTCCCGGACGCGGCGACCAGCCGCGCACCCCGGGTCGCGAGGCCGCCGGCGGCACGAGCGAAGACGGCTACCTGCATTGCGGACCGGCCGGCGCGGGGCATTTCGTCAAGATGGTCCACAACGGGGTGGAATACGGCATGATGGCCGCACTGGCCGAGGGCTTCGACATCCTGAAAAATGCCGATGTCGATTCGCGGCCGGTCTCCCACGATGCCGAGACGGCGCCCCGCATGGGCAACGACCTCGACTACCGCCTCCCCATCGGCGAGATCGCCGAACTCTGGCGCCGCGGTAGCGTGGTGCAGTGCTGGTTGCTCGACCTGATCGCCGTTTCCATGGTCGACGATCCGGAGTTGAAGAAATTCTCCGGACGCGTCTCCGACTCCGGCGAGGGACGCTGGACGATCATGGCCGCCATCGAGGAAGGTGTCCCGGCCGACGTTCTCAGCGCCGCGCTCTACGCGCGCTTCCGTTCGCAGGAACCGGCGTTCTCCGACAAGGTCTGCTCGGCCATGCGCTACCAGTTCGGCGGACACGTCGAGAAGCCGTCCGGCGGGTGAGCGCTTTTACCGGCCCGAGATCAATCCGTTGACGAAGCGGATGGCCGGCCCGAGCAGCGGCAAGTGCTGGTAAATGCCGGTGGCGGGATTCCAAAAGTCCTGGTGCAGGACAATGCGACCCTCGTCGTCAAAGCGGAGTTGCGATACCCCTTCCGTGACGACCGGTCGGCCACCGGCCAGATTTTTCGCCCGGATCTCCATCGTCCAGCGCACATAACAATCGGAACCGGAGACAGCCACGTCGTTGATCTTCGCACTCACCGCCTCGGCACCCTCCGCGGTCTTGAGCAGGTATTGCTCGATGGCGTCGATGCCGGCCTCGGTGGCGATGGTGTCGTTGAACCACGCCTCCGGCGCGTAGACTTTGCGCGCATTGGCTGTGACGTTGGAGGGCGAAAGATCACCGTAGAGTCCGGCGAACCCTCCCACCGCCGTGCGGGCGGACTGCGAAGTGAGGACGACACCCGGCCGCGCGGCCAGCGCCTCGCGGTAGTCCTTGGTGAAATCGGTCGGGCCGCCGGAACAGCCGGCGAGGATCAGCGGGGCGGTCAGGGTCAGGACAGGAATCTTCATGCCTCAGATTCGGGTCTGCGCGGCGCGCTGGCAACGGCTTCCTGCAGCATGCGGGTGAAACGCGGTTTCACCTGCGCGTAAAACGGATAGGTTTCTTCCGGCTCCGGCGGGCGGAAGCGCCAATGCCGGTAGGCCCAGAGCCAGGCCTCCGGCTGACGCCGGACCTGGGGCTCGAAAAAGTCCCAGCATTTCTGCACGATCTCCTGCTCGGTCGCCTCGGCGGAAAAATAAAGCGGATCGTGCGCGATGGTCCGGTAGCGGCCGTCCGGCAGGGGCACGCTTTCGATCGGGATGACGGGAAGGCCCGTGTGCTTCTGCAGCATGGCGTGGATTTTGGCGGCCGGACGCCAACGGCCGAAGGAACGCAGCGGCACGGACGGGTCGTTCGGATCAAGCTGCAGGTCGAAAAGAATGCCGATGTTCCCCCCTTTGCGCAGATGCTTCAGGGTCACGAGCATCGAGCGCTCCTGCGAGATGATGCGGTGGCCGCTCAGGGCCCGCAAACGGTCGAAGATGGGTCCGAGCAGCGGATTGCGGAACTGCTGTGTCACGATGCAGCCGGGCAGGCGCTCGAAGGCGCCGGCGATGCTCAGCCACTCGAAATTGCCGTAGTGGAGACAGACGAAAATTCCACCTTTGTGTTCCAGGTTGAGGGCACGCGCCTGGTCCCAGCCCTCCATCACCATGTATCGGCCGTAGTTTTCCGCGGTGAAGTTGGATGCCCAGAACAGTTCGAGCATGGTGCGCGCGAAATGGACCACGGAACGGCGGGCGATGACGCGGATTTCCTCCGGGCTTTTTTCGCGGCCGAAAACCATCTCGAGGTTGGCCAAGGCCACCTCACGGCTGCGGCGGTCGAGGTAAAAGGCGGCAGTCCCGACGATCCCGGCCATCCATCGCACCAAAGGCAAAGGCAGGCGCGGAACCAAGCGTGAAACGGTCCACAGCCCCGCGAATTCCAAACGATACCGCGCCCGCCGCCACCAAGGCAGCTCGGGCCACGGCGTGAGGGTCTGGCCGACGGCTTCAGGCATCGCTCTCGGCGTCGAGACGCGGGAAGACCGGCGAGGGTTCCCCGAGTTGGTGACCGGCAGCCAGCACTCCCCACGCCACGGACAAATTCCCCGGGAAGCCGAGTTGAGCGAGCAGCTGGTCCGACGATTTCGGGATGACGGGATGAGCCAAAGCGGCCGCCAGGCGCGAGGCTTCGACCAGCACGGCGAGCACCTCGTCGAGGCGCGCGGACTGCGCCGGATCCTTGGCCAGTTTCCATGGCGCGGAACTCTCCACGAACCCGTTGGCCGCGGCGATCAGCTCCCACGCGGCCTCCAGCGCGCTGTGCACTTGGTTGCTTTCCATCGCGAGGTCGAAACGCCGCGCCGCCTCGGTGCCGAGCGTCTCCAGCGCCACGGCGTCTTCGGACTTGTCGGCCGGCGCGGCGGCCAGCGTTCCCCCGCGGTAGCGGCGTCCCATACTGACCGTGCGGTTGACCAGATTCCCGAGGTCGTTGGCCAAGTCGGCATGGTAACGGGCGCGCAAGCGTTCCTCGTTGAAATCGGCGTCCTGACCGGTGGCAATGTCGCGCATCAGGTAGTAACGCAGCGCTTCCGCCCCGTAGCGGTCGGCCAGCGCGTCGGGATCGACCACATTACCCGCGCTCTTGCTTACTTTGGCCCCGCCGAGATTCCACCAACCGTGAACGAGAAGCTTCGGCATCGCCTCGACGCCGGACGCCTTGAGCATGATGGGCCAGTAAATCCCGTGCGCCGGCACAAGGATGTCTTTGCCGATGACGTGGGCATCGCAGGGCCAGAGGCCGGCGAAGTCCGGCAGCGACGAACCGTCCTTCGCGCGATAGCCGGCGAAAGTGGCGTAGTTCATCAGGGCGTCGAACCAGACATAAGTGACATAATCGCGATCGAAAGGCAGTTCGATCCCCCAGCCGAGGCGTGACTTCGGACGCGAAATGCAGAGGTCGCCGGCCTCTTTGGCCACGGCATTGGCCAACTCGTTGCCGCGGAAAGCCGGGTAGACAAAATCCGGATGGGTCGCGATGTGCTCCGCAAGCCACGGGCGGTATTTCGACAGCCGAAAATACCAGTTCTCCTCTTCGATGAAGACCACCTCGCCCCACTCCGGACCGAACTCGCCCTGCTCGTTGCGCTCTTTGTCCGTGAGGAATTGTTCCTGCCTTACACTGTAGTGACCGCTGTGCCGCGCCTTGTAGAGATCGCCCTGGTCGTGCAGGTGCTGCAGCACCTCCTGCACGGCGGCGATGTGGCGCGGGTCGGTCGTCTCGGCCCAACCGTCGTAGTCGACGGCCAGTTTTTTCCACAGCGCCTTGAACCGGGCGGTGATATCCCGCGCAAACTCCGCCGGAGGCACGCCCGCTTTTTCGGCCGACTGCTGCACCTTCTGCCCGTGCTGGTCGACGCCCGTGAGAAAAAATACCGGCCGTCCGCGCTCGCGGTGCCAGCGGGTGATCACATCGGCCAGGACTTTCTCGTAAGCGTGCCCGATATGCGGCGGCGCATTCGTGTAATCGATCGCCGTGGTGATGAAAAAAGGTTTGGCCGACATCAGTCTCCCATCAAAGCCGCCCCGCGCCCCCGACCCAACGCCAAAATGACGCGGCGGCGGCCGCGTTCACATCATGGGACGCAGCACCTGCAGACCGGAGGCCTCCCGCGCGGCCGCCAGCCACTGCGCGAAAAGAAGCATCTCTTTGCCCTGCAGCATGCCTTCCTCGATTTTCGGCCGGCGCTCGGCCAGCGCCTCGGCGCCGGGTTCGTTCCGCGCCGCCACGTAGCCGGCAAAGCCGCCCTCGGGTCCGGGCACGAACTCGCCAAGCGTGCCGACCGCCTGATCCATCACCGCCATGGCCACCCGCCGCTGGGTGGGCGTGAGATCCTCGGCAAAAGGGGATACTCCCTTCATGGTCTCGGTGTCGGCTTTGGCCGCCTTGACCGCCGCGGCGAACGAATCCCCCTTGGCCATGGCCTCGCGCACCTGGCCCAAGGTGGCAGCTGCCGCCTCTTGCACCGCGACCGCGCGCTTCTGCTCCATGATGCCGGCACGCAGATCGGCGCTCGCCTCCTCCAAGGTCAGCGGGCGCGCCGCCTGCACCTCGGCCACTTCGATGATGGCGTAGCCGTCTTGGGCGAGCTCGATGATTTCGAAGTTCACCGGAGCGGCCGGCAGACGGAAAGCCACCGCCGCGGCAGCGGGCACGACTTCGCCGTCAAGATCGGCCAAAGCCCCCGTGGTCGCACCGCCGGCCCCGAACAGAGGACTGGTGCGGACCTCCAAGCCGCGGGCTTGGGCGGCATCCGCCAAAGAACCACCCTCGCCCAGGGCCTGCGTCAAGTCGCCCGTGGCGGTGGCCAGCTTTTGCAAAGCCGCCACCCGGTCTTTGTCCGGCAGCTCCTTCTCCCCCGGGGTCAGCACCAGGGCGACATAGCGCACCGAGCGTTTTTCCGGCGCCTGCAGGGTGGACTTCTTTTCCTCGAATGCCTTTTGCAATTCCTCGTCGGTCACCGTGATGCCACGGACGGCGTCCGCGTCGAAGCGCAGGATCTCGAGGTCGACGGGAGCAACGCGCTGCAGCGCCGGCTCCACCTCGCCCGGCAGCAGCACCGCCGGTGCTTGCACCAGCGCCTTCACGCCCTCGAGGCGCAACGAGTCTTTGATCACATCCTCGAGCTGCCGCTCGGTGAAACCGCGGGGCGCCAACTGCTCCTGCATGAAGCCCGAATATTTCACAGGGTCGAATTTCCCGTCGGTCTGGAAAACCGGCAGCGCCTTGATGCGATCGACCACGGCCGCATCGCCGGGCTCCACGCCGAGCTGTCGTGCCTCGTGCTGCCGCACCCCCAGGTTCCAAATGAAAATGTTTGTCGCCCCGTCCTCCCCCTCCGCCCCCCCCGCCACATAG
>CAZEYV010000021.1:0-5024 GCA_964516705.1 uncultured Chthoniobacter sp. | reverse complement strand
CGGGTCGCGCGTGGTGCAGGACTATTTGCATTCGACCGGGCTGCAGCCCTATCTCGACAAACTCGGATTCCAAATTGTCGGCTACGGCTGCACGACCTGTATCGGCAATTCGGGTCCGCTCCCGCAGGCAGTGGAAGAAGCCATCACCGGCCACGACCTTGTCGCCGCCTCCGTGCTCTCCGGCAACCGCAATTTCGAGGCACGCGTCCACCAGAACGTGAAGGCCAACTTCCTCATGTCCCCGCCGCTCGTCGTGGCCTTTGCGCTGGCCGGACGGGTCGACATCGACCTGACGCGGGAGCCGCTCGGGCAGGACAAAGACGGCAAGGATGTCTTCCTCCGTGATCTCTGGCCCTCGTTGCAGGAGATCCGCGACGCCATGCGGTCCGCTCTCAAGCCGGAAATATTCCGCAAGCTCTACCGGGATTTTGCCGAGCAGAACCCGAAATGGAACGAGATCCCGGGATCCGCCGGACAACTTTACACGTGGGATGACCAGAGCACCTACATCCAGAATCCGCCGTTCTTCGAAGACTTCTCGATGACGCCGGGAACGATTGCCGATATCAAGGGCGCGCGTCCGCTCGGTATCTTTGGCGACTCGGTCACCACGGACCACATTTCTCCGGCAGGCGCGATCAAAGCGGCTTCACCGGCCGGGAAATACCTCGTCGATCACGGCGTGGAACCGAAGGACTTCAACAGCTACGGCAGCCGGCGCGGGAACGACCGCATCATGACCCGCGGCACGTTTGCCAATGTCCGCATCAAGAATCTGATGGTCCCGGGTGTGGAGGGCGGGGTGACGAAATACTTTGCCGAGGGTGCGAAGGATGGCGAGCAAATGGCCATTTTCGATGCGGCGGAGAAATACAAGGCCGACGGCACGCCTCTTGTTGTGGTGGCCGGACAGGAATACGGCACCGGTTCCAGCCGCGACTGGGCGGCCAAGGGCACCATGCTGCTCGGGGTGAGAGCCGTTGTGGCCCAAAGTTACGAACGCATCCACCGCTCCAACCTGGTCGGCATGGGTGTGCTGCCGTTGCAATTTGAAGAGGGAACCGGCGCGCAGACACTCGGGCTTGATGGATCGGAAACTTTCGACGTCATCGGTCTGTCCAACGATCTGAAGCCGCGGCAAAAGCTGACCCTGCGGATCAACCGCGCTGACGGGAAGAGTGAAGAGGTGCCTGTCGTTCTCCGCATCGATACCCCGATCGAAGTCGAATACTACCGCCACGGGGGGATTTTGCCTTTCGTGCTGCGCGAGTTGATGGCGGGGGCGTGACTCGTTGCTCCTCTTTTTGTAGCGGCGGACTATGTCCGCCGGTGCTTATGGCACAACGTGTTCCGACGGTCACAGACCGCCGCTAAAGGTAAGCAGGCAGCGGCGAATCAACCGGCCTTCAGCACTTCGATGAAAGCTTCCTGCGGGATATTGACCCGCCCGATGCTCTTCATCCGCTTTTTGCCCTCTTTTTGCTTCTCGAGGAGTTTGCGTTTGCGGGTGATGTCGCCGCCGTAGCATTTGGCGGTGACGTTCTTGCGCATGGCGCTGACACTTTCGCGGGCGATGATCTTGCCGCCGATGGCGGCCTGGATGGCCACTTGGTAAAGTTGGGTGGGAATGACTTCCTTCAGCTTGGCCGCGAGTTGGCGTCCCCGTGCTTCGGCTTTCTCGCGATGGACGATGGATGAAAAGGCATCCACCGGCTCGCCGTTGACCAGCAGGTCGAGCTTGACCAGCTTGTCGGCCCGGGTGCCGGCGTGCTCGTAATCCATCGAGCCGTAGCCGCGGGTGATACTCTTGATCTTGTCGTTGAAGTCGACAAGGATTTCGTTGAGCGGCAGCACGCAGGTCAGCATGACGCGGCGCGTGTCGAGCGACTCGGTGTGCTCGAGTTGGCCCCGTTTTTCCATGATGAGCTGCATGAGAGGGGAAATGTATTCGTTCGGAACCATGATGAAGCACTTCACGATCGGTTCGCGAATTTCCTCGATGACGCTGAAGTCGGGCAGGTATTCCGGGTTGTCCACGTGGAGAACCTCGCCGTTGGTCTTCACCACCTCGTAGATGACCGACGGATAAGTCGCGATGATGTCCATGTCGTACTCCCGCCGCAGGCGCTCGAGGATAATCTCCATGTGGAGCAAGCCGAGGAAACCGCAGCGGAACCCGAAACCGAGGGCCACGCTGCTCTCGGCCTGGAAGACGAACGAAGAGTCGTTGATCTGCAGCTTCGCCATGGCGGACTTGAGATGCTCGAAGTCGGCCGTGTTGATCGGATAAACCCCGCTGAAGACCATGGGCTGGATTTCCTGGAAGCCCGGCAGGGCTTCGGTCGCGGGAAAGCGTGTGCCGGTCAGCGTGTCGCCGATTTTGATTTCGCTCGAGGTTTTGATGTTGGCGATGACGTAGCCCGTGTCGCCCGGTTCGAGGCTTTCCCGCGCTTCCATCTTCGGGGTGAAGACGCCGACCTCTTTCACCTCGTAAGGCCGGTTGTTGCTCATCATCTTCACGCCGTCGCCGGCCTTGAGCGAGCCGCTCATCATACGGACGTAGGTGACGACGCCGCGATACGAGTCGAAGGTCGAATCGAAAACCAGCGCCCGCACCTTTTCGTCGGGCCAACTCTTCGGTGGCGGGATGCGGTGGATGACGGCCTCCAGAATATCCTCGATGCCGATGCCTGCCTTCGCGCTGGCCAGGATGGCTTCGTCCGCCGGAATAGCCAGGATCTCCTCGAGCTGTCTTTTGACCGTGGGAATGTCCGAGTTGGGCAGGTCGATTTTGTTGATCACCGGGATGATGGTGAGGCCCTGCTTGTTGGCCAGGTGGACATTGGCCACGGTCTGCGCCTCCACGCCCTGCGCGGCATCGACGATGACCAGCGCGCCCTCGCAGGCGGCCAGCGAGCGGGAGACCTCGTAGGCGAAGTCCACGTGTCCGGGCGTGTCGAGCAGGTTGAGTTTGTATTCCTGTCCGTCCTTCGCTTTGTAGCGCATGGCGACAGGGTGCATCTTGATGGTGATGCCCCGCTCCCGCTCCAGATCCATCGAGTCGAGGAGCTGATCCTGCTTTTCGCGGTCGGAGATGGTTCGTGTCGTCTCGAGCAGGCGGTCGGACAGCGTGGTCTTCCCGTGGTCGATATGTGCGATGATGCAAAAGTTGCGCGTATTCCGCATGCCGGTGGAGGCGCAGACTATCCGCGAGCGGCGCCCCGCGGTCAAATACCGCGTAGTCCGGATTTGCGAAGAGGCCGGCGGGCAGGCACACTGCGCGCGGCATGGAACCGGCCACCCGCAAGAAATTGATCATCACGACCGCTGTCGTGCTGGCCGCGATCTCCCTTCCGGTGGCCCTGCTGGCCGGGGGTGCGTGGGGCATGTGGAAGGACTACCGCGCGCGGAATGTCATGCAGGCGGCCTACAGCGAAGCGCTGCGCGAGTCGGCGGAGCGCGCGGCCGACGTGGTCATGCCGGTCCCGACCCTGACCGACCAGGCGATCGAACTCTCCGTGCCGCCGGGCCAGCTCGAGTCCGAGTTGCAGCGGGTCGTCCGTCTGGCCCACGGGATCGGCGGCAGCGCCGCCTCGTGGAACGACGGCCGGTCGGTGCGCATCGTGGCCAATGTCCCGTCCACCGCGCTGGAACTTTTCCGCGACGCGGTCAACAGCAATGTGGTCAGCATGACCGCGGCCGGGGACAGCCAGAGCAAGACGGTGGTGCAGATTCTGCTCAAGCCGGCCGAGTGACGGTCAGGGCCCGCCTTTTCCAGCCACTCCGTAAATTTGCGCGCTGAACGGAGCAAGGCTGACCGCACGTGTGTTGCCCGGACCGCTTTGCGCCGGCGCCGCAACTCCGGTGAAGCCCTCGCCGTATTGCGGATCATCGGTGTTGACGAGCAGCTTCCAGCCGGCGGGGCGGGGAAACACCACGGGGAGATCCTCGACCGGATCGGGTGAGAAATTGACGACGACCACGAGATCGTCGTCGGGATTTCCTGGCAGGTAACGGCGGTAGACGAGGAGTTGCCGGTCCGGGTCTTGCTCGGTGATGCGGATCCGCGTGTCCAGCAACGCGGCGCCCCGGCCGTCGAGATTACGGCGAAGATGGATGAGGTCGCGGTAAAGTCGGGTCGAGCGTTGCGACAGTTCCCTGCGGCCCCAGTCGATGGGGTTGGAATCGTGGAACTCGGCGTCTTCGAGCAGTTCCTGTCCCATGAAAATCATCGGCACTCCCGGGGCGGTGAGGGTCAAGACCGCGGCCAGCGCGCTTTTGCGGCGTGCCGTCAGGCTGTGGGGATCATCTCCGTCCGCTTCGGTGATGAGGCGGCGCTTGCCGTTGAGCTTCCCCGTTTCGTCGTGGTTTTCGGTGTAGATGACGCGGGTCAAACCAAGGTCGGTGGACAGACGCGAGGCAATGTCGCGCACGTCCGTCTCGCCCGCCGGCCGGACCAATTGCGGGACGACACCCTCGCGGCCGCCGCTTCCCGCGTGGTGGAACGCGTATTCCCACGACCCGTCGAAGCGCTCATCGCCGACCGCATCCTCGGCGATGCTGATTTTGCCCGGATACTCCTTGCGGATCATGGCCGAGACCTCGTCGATCAGCTTTTCGCCGTCCGGGTTCTCCGCAGCCCCGTCGTTGTAGCGCAGGATGTTGACCACCGAGTCCCAGCGCAGTCCGTCGATGCGGTATTCGTCGAACCACATGCGAACCTGGTCGGCAATGAATTCGCGCACTTCCGGACGGCCGAAATCGGGCCGCGGGCCCCAAGGAGTGGTTCCGCGGTCGGCGTCCTCGTAGAAATAGATCCCGGCCTTGGTATCGCCCCCGCTGTGGCCGTCGAATTGCCAAAGGCTGAGGTCCTGCGGACCGTAGTGGTTGTGCACGATATCGAGGTGCACGGCGATGCCGCGCGCGTGGCAGGCTTTGACGAATTCCTTCAGCGCGTCGGGTCCGCCATAGGTGCTCTCCACGGCGAACTGGTCGCTCGGATTGTAGCCCCAGCTGTGTCGTCC
>CAZEYV010000020.1:0-37526 GCA_964516705.1 uncultured Chthoniobacter sp. | reverse complement strand
TGCACCGCGCCGATCCGCGCGCAGGCCAGCATGGCGATGGCGGCCTCGGGGACGAACGGCATGTAGATAATGACACGGTCGCCTTTTTTCACGCCGTTGCGTTTGAGGACGTTGGCGAAGAGGCAGACTTCGCGCTGGAGTTGTCCGTAGGTGAGGGTGCGTTTCTCCCCGGGTTCACCTTCCCAGATGATGGCCGCTTTGTTTTTCCGGTCGCTCTTGGCGTGGCGGTCGACGCAATTTTCCGCGACATTGATCGTTCCGCCGTCGAACCAGCGGGCGAAGGGGACGTCCCATTTCAGGACGGATTTCCATTTCCGTCCCCACTGCAGGTCGGCGGCTTCTTTGGCCCAGAATTTCTGCGGATTTTTGACCGAAGCGGCGTGCAGGCGTTTGTAATCCGCCATGCTCTTGATGCGCGCTTTTTTGCTGAATTCGCGCGGGGGTTTGATGATCCGCTTTTCGACGAGATGGGATTCGATGTTCTGGCTCATGGGAGTGATCGGGGGAAGGCAGAGTGTGCCGAACGCGCGCGGCGGCTCACAACCGAAAAAGCTCCGGTTGCTGCAGGATATTTCCGTTGAGCAACGGGGCGGGACCGGGCACGAAACGGAAGTCGCGGTCGTAGCGTCCGCCGGCGTGGGCGCGGCAACAGGTGAGACAAGCCTCGGCGCGGCGGAACGGGCGCACGCGCCGCACCTCGCGGCGGCATTGCGGACAATGGTAAATGTGTTTGCGCTCCACACGCCGCGGTGTGCCGAGGGGAAGGGTGTGGCAGCGTTTTTCGTCGGCCAACCCGAGATCGCGGCATGCTTGCCGCCATTCGGGTCCGTGCGGATCGATCATGCGCCGCGGATTGCGGGCATGGGCGACCAAGTGGGCGAGTTCGTGGAGAAATGTGCGGGTCAGTTCCTGCGGGAAGGCGAGCAGGCGGGGATTGAGCAGGATGACCGCGCAGTCGAGCCGGGCCAGACCGGCCGTGGTGCGCAGGCGTGCGTGCCAGCGCAGGGTGACTTGGGCGGACAGCCTCGGCAGCTGGAACCGGTCGGCCCATCCACGTGCTTCGATTTCCATGTGCCGCAGCACTTCGACCGGATGGAGGGCGCCGGATTGGAGGGCGCGGGCGGGCATGGAAGGTCAGATCGAGTAGTCGACCGTATCGCCCTTGTTCGCCTTCGATACGACGCGGACCTGCGCCTCTTCGTTGTAGACGAGGGAGTTCGGCGGGACGCTGTGCATGAGGAAGACGTTGCCGCCGATGGTCGAATTGCGGCCGATGACCGTCTCCCCGCCGAGCACGGTGGCGTTCGGGTAAATGGTCACGCCGTCTTCGACGTCGGGGTGGCGTTTGCCGCCCTTCTTGATGCGTCCGCTTTCGTCCTTGGCGAAGCTGCGCGCGCCGAGGGTGACGCCGTGGTAAAGTTTCACGCGCGCGCCGATGCGGCAGGTTTCACCGATGACCACACCGGTTCCATGGTCGATGAAGAAATGGCTGCCGATGGCCGCCCCCGGATGGATATCGATCCCGGTCTGCACATGCGCCCATTCGGTCATCATGCGCGGAACAAGCGGGATTTCGTGACGGTAAAGAAAATGCGCCACGCGCTGGACGGCGATGGCTTCGAGAAACGGGTAGGACAGAATGATTTCGTCCCGCGTGCGCGCGGCAGGGTCTCCTTCGTAAGCTGCTTCGACGTCGGTTTGCAGCATGGCGCGGATGGCGGGCAATTCGTCGAAGAGCTTGCCCACGGTGGCGGTGGCGCCGGCATCGTCGTTGCCGGCCAGCACGGCCAGGAAGACGCGGCGCAGATCCTCGGCCAGCGCGGAGACGCGTTCGTTGGTCAGCGCGGCCAGTTCGAGTTGGCCGATGGACCCGCTGTCGTGATAGCCGGGAAAGAGCAATTGCATGATCTGCAGGCAGAGGGCGGCGATCTCGGGTTTGGAGGGAAGGCCCGGTTCGTCGCTGGTATTCACGCCGCCTTCGTCGCGGTAGGAATCCATCAAATGTTGCGCCCAGCGGGCCGTGTTAGCGTCCATGAGGGCGCATCATGATGGACGATTCTCCCTCTGTCCAGACACGAGCGTAGTCGACATCGGCGGCGAATTATATTGCCGGACTTGCGGTATTATAGAAACTGGAGTCTGTTATGTTGAAATTGAACACATCCACACTACGTCGCGCGCTCGATCTCCAAGAGCGCATCGAAGGTTTGCAGCGGGAACTGTCCCGTCTGCTCGGCAAGAACGTTTCACTTTCCGGTTTGGTCAGCGAAACGGTGAGCGTTTCCGGTCCGCGTCGCGGGCGCAAACCCGGCCGCCCCGCGAAAAAAGCCGCCAAGAGCGGACGCAAGCCCGGTCGTCCGGCCAAGAAAGCAGCCAGGCCCGGACGCCGCAAAAAACGCACCTCGCCGTTCAAAGGCAAGAAGCGTCCGTCCTCGCCGAGCGGTCCGCTGGCCCCGGCTGTGCACAAGGTGATGAAGCGTGCGGGGGGTCCGATGAATGTCGACGCCGTGCTGCAAGGCCTCAAGCAGGACAAATACGTCTGGAAAGTTTCCAACCCGAAAGCCAATCTCGCCGCGCGCATTTACACGATGCCGGGGGTGAAGAAGACCGGGCCGGGGATGTTTGCCTTGAAGAAATAAGCGCAGACGCCGCAAATTCACGAAAGGCGGGGGGATTTTCTCCCCGCCTTTTTTGTTTGGGGAATTGTAGCGTCGCCGTCCCCGGCGCCGGTTGTTGATCACTGAACGACCGGCGGCGGGGACGCCGCCGCTACAAATTCACGCTACGCAAGCGCCGACATGAAGCGCGACTGCAGATCCTCCCACGGCTCCGTGCCAACGGCGACGCGGAGAAGATGGGGATCGATGCCGCACTCTTTGGCCCAGGGCAGTTCGTGGTAATGGGCGAGTTGCACGTAGGGGCAGACCAGGGAATACGTTGTGCCGAGGCTGATGCCGTGGCTGAGACGGAGTCTTTCGAAAATGCGCGGGGTGTTTTTGGCGGCGTCGTGCGGGAGGAAAGAAACGACAGCGCCGTAACCGCCTTCGGGTTTGCGCAACTGCTCGTAGACCGGCGAGGGGTTGAGTCCGGGATACCACACGTGTTGGATGGCCGGCTGCGCGGCGAGGAAGCGGGCCAGTTCGAGGGCGTTGCGGTTGGCGATTTGCATGCGCTCGGGAAAGTCGCGCGAGTTGGTCTCAAGCACTTCGAGGTCGCGGGCGTAGATTCCTCCCGGTGCAACGGAGGGGAGATGTACGGCGAAAAGTCCGCGTGGATTGACAGTGAGAGCGCCGGCCATGACATCGCCTTCACCGGAAATGGCTTTGGTCAGACTGGTGGCGATGAAATCGACGTGCGGGAGGACATCGACGTTGAAGAAAGTGCCGATGGTGTCGTCGACGATGACCGGAATGCCACGGGACAAAGCCATTTCGTGGAGCGCGGGAAGGTCCGGAGTGTTGAGCAGCGGGTTGCCCGGAAATTCGCAAAAGATTCCGGCGATTTCCTCGCGGCCGAGCAAGTCGCGGAGGCTGGCCAGGTCCGCGGCATCGCCGCGCGGGTAGAACTCCACGCCGGGACCGAATTTTTCGAGGATCTTCAATGTGTCGGTGTAAGGAAAACCGAACATGACGGTGCGTTTGCCGGGTCTACGCGCGGTGACGACTTCGAAGGCGCGGTAAATAGCGGCCATGCCGCTGGGGTGAAGGCTGATGTTTTGCGCCGGGGCGCCGTTCCATGCGGCGAGGCGTTCACGGAGGGTTTGTTCGAGCGCGGGGTCCGGCGCACGGAGTTGTTTCGACCCGAGCCAATCTTCCGCTGCGCGCGAGGAGAAGATGCGTCCGGCGTGCTGCCAACAGGCGCGGGCCACGGGGAGATTTTCCGCGGGGAAATAAGCGGCCCAGAGTCCGTTGACTTCGACGGCTTTGCCCTGGGCGAGGCGGGCGCACTGTTCGGCGGCGGATTGGTCCGCGAAGGGGAGCACATCGCGTCCGGGTTTGGGCTCGAGGGCGGAGCGGACCTTGTTGATCAGCGGATGAAAAAAGAAGCGCGGATACCCGGTGCGCATCCTGCCGATGACCCGCGGGTCTTTTTCTTCGTAGCCGATGATGTCGGCCCAGGTCGGAAGGCAGACGGAGACGGCGTGGGGAGAATCGGGGATGGGGGCGCCGAGCTTTTCGGGCTGGCAGAGGGGGTTGGCGTGGAGAGGGTGGGTCATCGGAAACGACCGGCGGCGGGGACGCCGCCGCTACATTGGGATCATCTTGTGGCGATCGCGCGGGCCATGCGGTTCAATGCTTCGTCGAGTTGCGCGCGGGGGCACCCGAAGTTGAGGCGGAGGAAGCCCGGAGGCGCACCGAAAGGAACACCGTCGGAAAGCCCGACGCCGTGGTCCTCGAAGAATTTGGCTGCGTTCGGTAATCCGAGTTCCCGCGCGTCGAGCCACGCGAGATAAGTGGCTTCGACGTGCCACGTGCGGATGCCGGGGAGCGAGGCGGCGGTGAAACTTTCCAGGTGGTTCCGGTTCGCGCGGAGGACATCGAGGAGTTGATCCCGCCATGGCCAGCCGTGACGCAGGGCGGCTTCGCAGCCAACGTAGCCGAAGGCGTTGATCTCGGTGATGAGTCCGCGCGCGGCGCGCTGGAACGTGCGGCGTGTTGCGGCATCGGGAATGACGAGGAACGCGCAGGCGAGACCGGCCAGATTGAAAGTTTTGCTCGGGGCGAACATGGCAACCACCGGCGGTCCGTCGGGTCCGGCGAATTTCAGTCCGCTGGTGTGCGAAAGATCATCAAGCACGAGGTCGCAGTGGATTTCGTCGGAAACAAGGACCAAGCCATGCTCGCGGCAGAACCCGGAGAGGCGCGCGACGGTGCTTTCCGGGAAAACGCGCCCGACTGGATTGTGCGGGTTGCAGAGAATAAAGAGTTTCGTTTGCGGCGTGACGGCGCTTTCCAGCGCGTCGAAATCGATGTCCCACACGCCGTTGTTCTCCGCGAGGTCGACTTTGATCAGTCCGACCCCGGCGAATTCCGGCGCGCTGAGAAACGGCGGATAGACCGGCGTGCAGGTGAGGACGTTTTCGCCGGGTCGGACGAAGGCGCGGCAGGCGATGTTGAGCGCGGGGACGAGTCCGGGAAACCAGACGATCTGTTCCGCGGTGACTGCGTAACCATGATGCGTCTGCAAGTAGTCGATCGCGGCATCGACCGTCGACTTCGGCGGGATGGTGTAACCGAAGACGCCTTGCGTAGCACGTTGGTGCAAGGCGTCGGTGATTTCCGGTGCGGAAAGAAAATCCATATCGGCGACCCACATGGGGACGACGTCGCGTCCGGGATAGCGCTCCCATTTGAGCGAACCGGTGCCGCCGCGGTCGGGGCAGGTGGAAAAGTCGTATTTCATGGCACGGGAAAGAATGTCACTCCCGACGCGCGGGGCAAGACGGATACGCGTCAGGCGGCCGCCGGGCCGAATTTGAACCACAGGAAGTAGAGGGCGAAGGCGGCCTGCAGGAGAATGGAGATCCAACTGAAAGCGGTCATGCCTGCACCGGGTTGCTGGTCCCGCGGCACCTCCGGGGCGTGGACCGCGCGGTGGTTGAAAAAAGCGAGCATCGGGGCATTGAGGAAAGACAGGGTGGTGGCGAGATCGACCAGCGCGGTGAAGCTCGACATGCCCCAGAAGAGGATGGCCAATGCGCCGGCGCAGAGGACGGCAAACGAGATGCGGTAGACGTGACGGTCGCCTTCGAGCGGGATGGAGTTCGCCGCCGGTGCGGCCTGCGGGGCGAAAGCGAGGCGGAGTTGCACGACGAGTGCGGCGATGACGCGGGGGAAGCCGTCGATTACCGTGACCGAGGTCGAAAGCATGACGAGAAACGCGGCGGCCCCGATGATCGGACGGCTCCAACCCCCGAGCGTGGTGGTGTAGAGGTCGACGACTTGCGCGGAAAATTTGGCCGGATTGTTTTCGAAGGTGAGGCCTTGCCCGAACATCATGCCTGTGCCGAGCAGCACGAAGGCCAGCGCGAGCAACATGGTGGCCCAGTAGCCGATGTCAAAATCCATGATCACGTCGCGCGGCGCGGGCTTTGTCGTTTGGTGTTTGGCGCGGGCCACGGCCCAGAGCGAACTCCACGCGGAGATGTCGATCGGCGCGGGCATCCAGCCGATGAGGGCGACGCAGAAGGCGATGCCGGCGAGGTCGAACACCGCGGGTCCGGGGACAAACGCGCTCCATGACCACTCGATGCGTCCCAGAGCCATGAACATGGCAGCCAGCGTGCAGATGGTCAGCACGGGCATGACGATTTTGATGAAGCGGTCGAGCCAGACATAGCCTCCACCGGCGAGCAACAAGGCGGACAGCACCATGATGAGCGCGGCGACCGCCGCCGGACCGGCGGCGGCGCCGACGGTGGAGGCGAGGAGCGGTTCGAGACCGAAGACAGCGATGGCGACGCCGGCTGTGACCAGCGTGACCACGGCGATGACGGTGAACATCGTGCCGGCGGTGAGCAGGGTGAAGAGCGCCAGGGTCCAGCGTCCTTGGCGCCGGTAACCGTCGATGAGCGAGTGACCCGTGGCCGCGGCATATTGCGGACCGAAGCGGAAGCCGGGAAATTTTATGACGTTGGCGAGGATGACCACGAGGATCATTGACAACCCGAAGCTCGCGCCGGCGCGGGTCGATTGGACAAGGTGCGAGACGCCGACGGCCGCGCCGGCGAAGAGGAGGCCGGGGCCGAAGGCAGCCCAGAAGGAGCGGGTTGTGGCGGGGGCGGGTTCGGAGTTCACGCGTCGGCAGGTTGATAGAACGGGGTTGTGTCGTCGGGCGAGGAGAAAGGGAGGGGCGGATCGAGTCCTTTAAAAGATTGTAGCGGCGGGCTATGCCCGTCGGTTGCTTTTCTTTTTTCCAATTGTTCCGGCGGTCATGGACCGCCGCTACAAGAGTGGTGGTTCAGGCCGTGGTCGATTCGGCGAGGATGCCGTCGTCGAGGTCTTTGATCACGGTGCAGAGGTAGACCGGTTCGTCGCGGTGGGCGCGGTATTTGGTGATTTCTTTTTTTTCCACGACGCGGAAACCGAAGCGCTCGAAGACGCGGGCGCCACGGCGTTCCTCGAAGGTCACCACTTGTCCGAAGACTTTCTTTTCCCCGTGGGCGCGGAGGTGATGGAGGAATTGGACGAGCAGTTCGCGCGAGCGGACGAGGCCCTGGACTTCGGGGAGGAGGTTGAAATGAAAATGGGGCACGCGGCGCGGGGCGGCGGGCACTTCGCGCCAGGCGTTGAGGAGGATCCAGCGTACGAAAGCCTTCGAGGCTTGGTTGTAGCGGGGATAACGGCAAGCGCCGCGGGCGAAGAGCGAGAGGTTGTGGAAAAAATTATAAAACTGCTGGAGGAACGGGCGCCGCGATCCCATGAGGTAGCCCTTCAGCTCGCCGTCTTGCTCGAGCACGAAGGTCGATTCGGGTTCCCAGTCGGTGTAAAATTTCGTGAGGTAATCGGCGAACAGTTCGCGGTCCTCGAAGACGGGATCAATCGCCTTGCCGAGGTAGCCGGTCTCGCAGCAAAGCCGGCGCACGGCTTCGCGGTCGGAAGCTCGATACGGCCTGATGACGGCTGCGGAAGGCATAGCGTCAGGATTTTTTACCGGCGGGCCACCCCGGCGTAAACCCCGAAAAGGCGTTCGAAGACGCGGTCCCATCCGTAAAACCGGTGCACGCGCGCTGCGGCCGCGCGTCCTTCGGTCGCCAAGTCGCGCCGGGCCATGATGCGGATGGCCTCGGCCAAGGCGTGCGGGGAATTTTCCGCCGCCCAGTGTTCCTGGTCGGTGAAGATGATGCGGTCCATGTAACTGCCGCGGATGCCGACCACCGGCGTGCCCGAGCCCTGGCTTTCCAGCGCGACGAGGCCGAAAGTTTCCTGCACGCCGGGATGGACGAAAAGATCGGCCGCACGGTAAAGGCGCGCGAGTTGCCGTCCGTCGCCCTGATAGGGGAGCCAGTGGACGTTTTCATTGCGCTCGCGCAAGCGCGCGAGATGACGGCGTTCCGATCCGTCTCCGACGACGACGAGGGCGAAGCGCGCGGGGTCGAGTTGCGCGAAGGCGTCGAACATCGTGGTGACGTTTTTTTCCGGGGCGAGGCGCCCGACGTAAAGCAGGAGGATCTGGTCCCCGGCGATGTCGAGTGCGGCGCGCACCTGGCGGGTTTCGTCCGGGTCGGCGTTGGCGTGAAAAAGGGCGGTGTCCACCCCGAGCTCGCCCAACCGCGTGTTGCGCACCCCCCATTCCTGCAGCAAACGCGCGAGGGCGGGCGAGGGAACGATGGTCGCGGCGAAGCGGTTGTAGAGTTCGCGCACGTAGCGCCGCGCGATATCGCGTGTGATGTCGACGGCGATGTGGCCGAAAAATTTGTCGATCGTGCGCAGATAGGCCTCGGGGAAATGCGAGTGGTAGAAAGCGACCACGGGAATGCCGAGGGCGTCGCCCGAGGCGAGGGCTTTCCACGCGACCTGGTAGGGATCGCCGGACTCGATGACGTCGGGGCGTTCCTTTTCGAGGATTTCCTCCACGGCCGTGAGGTTGAGCAGCGCACGGTAGCGGGCGGTGCGCGAGACGAGCGGAGAGCGGATGGTGTAAGTGCGGGCCGGCCCGTCGTCACGGCAGGTGTTCTGCTCGCCGGGAATGACGAGGACGTGACGGTCGTCCGGACGCTCGCGGCGCATCCACGCGATTTTTTCCGAAATGTAGCGTTTCACCCCGCCGCTGACCGGCGAGTAGAATTGGGTGAGATCGCAGATTTTCATGCGGGTCCCGGAGGACCGACGGCGGGGATGCCGCCGCTACAGTGGGATCATTCGCGCGCGGCGAGGTAGCGCTCGGCTTCGATGGCCGCGGCGCAGCCTTGTCCGGCGGCGGTGATGGCTTGGCGGTAAACGTGATCGGCCACATCGCCGGCCGCGTAGACACCGGGCACATTGGTCTTCGTGCCGCCGTGCTGGACGAGGTAGCCGTTCTCGTCCGTGTCGAGTTTGCCGCGGAACGGCGCAGTGTTCGGTGTGTGGCCGATGGCGACGAAGACGCATTTGACCTCGAGTTCCGAGCGCGCGCCGGTTTGCGTGTCCTCGAGCGCCAGGCCGCGGACGTGGCCTTCGTTGTCGACGAGGTATTCGACCGGCTTGCGGTTCCAGAGGACTTCGACCTTCGGATTGGAGAGCGCCCGGTCGGCCATGATTTTCGAGGCGCGCAGGCTGTCCCGGCGGTGGATGAGATAGACCTTCGAGGCAAAGCGGGTGAGGAAGGTGGCCTCTTCGCAGGCGGAGTCGCCGCCGCCTATGACACAAACCGGCACATCGCGGTAGAACGCGCCGTCGCACGTCGCGCAGGAAGTGAGTCCGTGGCCGATGAGTTTTTTCTCGTCCGGAAGGTCAAGCCATCGCGCGGCGGCGCCGCTGGCGATGATAAGGGTTTCTGCTTCGATCCATTGTCCGTCGATTTTGACCCTATGATGTTTCTCGCCCGGCTCGAATTCCTCGAGTGTTCCGAATTGGAAACGCGCACCGAATTTTTCGGCCTGCGCCTGCATGCGCATGATGAGGTCCGGGCCGTCGACACCTTCGGGGAAACCGGGGAAATTTTCCACCGCGGTGGTGGTGGTGAGCTGTCCACCGGGTTGTTTGCCTTGCAGCACGAGAGGGGAGAGCGAGGCGCGCCCCGCGTAGATGGCCGCGGTGAGTCCGGCGCAACCGGTGCCGACGATGACGACTTTTTCCATGGGGTGGGGAGATTAGCGGAGACGATGTCCGGGGGCCAAGCTCTGCGGGAGTTGAGGGTTGAGGGATGAGAGTTGAGGGGGTATCAGCCGAGGATCCCGCGCAATTCGCGCTCCAACTCGGCGAAGCGTTCGTCGCTCAGCACGGAAACGCGCGAGCAGGATTCGAGGTCGGCGTCCATTTCGGCCCACGAGCGGCAACCGCCGAATGATTTCTGCCAAGGGACACGCTGCGGCGGGTCGAGGCGGTAAACGCGGAGCAGCGCGACCTGCACACCGGGCTCGGGTTTCTGGTTGAACCGTGTTTCGACCTCCTCCGCACTGAGGATGTGGAAAGTCTGCAATCGCGCGAGGGCCGCGCGGTCGGTGACCACTTTGTGCCAGACCAGCGTGGCCGCGTGGCGGATTTCCACCGGGTCCTCATCACCTTCCCCCCCGCTCTGGCGCGCCGAAAAGGCCGCTTCGGGCACGACCCGTTCGGCCTGCTGGTGGAAGAAAGTCGGCAAGAGGACAAACTCACCGTGCTTGAAACGGAGTCCGTCTTTCCCCTCGGCGATGCCGCCCTTGCGGATGACGATGACCTGCCGCCCGGAGCCGAGGGCTTCGCAGACAACATCCCACTCTTTGAGGGCCGGCAGCATCATGGTCGCTGTCGACCTTAGCGGAAGGCCACCGGCCGGGCCAAGCAGCACCTGTTTCCGGCTTGACCCCCCGTCCGTCATCCAGCAGTTAAAAAGCTTCGCGAGCCGCTCCGGGCCCGCCGCCAACCACCCACCGATGATTCTCCGCTTATTCTCCACCCTCGTTTTGCTGGCGTCCTTTTGTCTTCCTTCCATCGCGCAGATGGCCCCGCCCGGTGGCGGCCCCGTGGTGCGCGCTCTGGAGATCCAGTATGTCGGATCCGAAACGATCAGCCGCGAACGTGTGCTGGCCAACCTGAAAACGAAAGTCGGTGACCCGTATTCGGAGCGGGCGGCGGAGGAAGACGTGCGCGCCCTTTTCGCGACGGGCGATGTGGCCAACGTGCGCATCTTCGCCGAGCCGCAGGACGATGGTGTCAAGGTGACCGTGCTGCTGCAGGGCCGTTCGGTCGTCACCGAGATCCTCATCGAGGGCGCGACGGATGTCAGTCCGCAACGCCTGCGGCGCGACCTGACCTTCAAAGTCGGCGACCGCCTCAGCGAGGAGCAGGTGGAAAAGTCCCGCCAAGCCATGCTCGAATTGTATCAAGACCGCAATTTCGGCGGGGTCGACATCCGACAGGACATCTACACCGACGAACGCACCGGCGATTCGCGCGTCGTCTACACGGTCAACGAGGGCGCCAAGCAGGTGGTCAAGCGCATCGATTTCGTCGGCAACGATTCCGTGCTGGCCAAGGACCTGCGCAAAGTCCTCAAGACCAAGACGCAAAACCTGCTGTCCATCTTCGACAAAAGCGGCCGCCTCGTGCCCGCGCAGTTGCAGGAGGACCGCGAGGCCATCCGCAACCTCTACCAGAACCGCGGATTCGCCGACGTGCAGGTCACCGACGTGCAGGCCGTCCCGATCAGCGGCACCGGGGTGGACCTGATCTTCACCTTGTCCGAGGGACGCCAATACAGCGTCAACCGCATGGCGCTCGACGGCGTGCTCGTCACGTCACCCGACGAACTCAAGGCCAAGCTGAGGATGGCCGACGGCTCGCTTTACACGCCCGAAGGCATGAGCGGCGATCTCAAGACGCTGCGCGATTTCTACGGCACGCAAGGCTACGTCGATGCCGCCATCGTCCCGGAGATCTCCCCCGCCGGAGCCGGGCAGGTCAACATCACCTACCGCATCGACGAGGGCACCCAGAGCTTCGTCAATCTGGTCAACATCCAGGGCAACACCAGGACCAAAGACCAGGTCATCCGCCGCGAACTGGCCGTCACGCCCGGCGATGTCTATGACACCGTGCTGGTCGATGTCAGCCGCCAGCGGCTGGAAAACCTCAACTACTTCAACACGGTGCAGACCGTGCCGACCGACACGATGATTCCCGGGCGGAAGGACCTCAACGTGATCGTCGACGAGAAGCGCACCGGTTCCTTCAACTTCGGCGCCGGCTTCAGCACGATCGACAGTTTGGTCGGTTTCGCCGAGGTGCAGCAGACGAATTTCGACCTCTTCGGGTGGCCGAATTTCGTGGGCGGCGGACAACGCCTGCGCATCCGCGGCCAATACGGTATCGAGCGCGCCGACGCGGTCATCTCGTTCACCGAGCCCTGGTTCCTCGGGCAGAAGATTTCTTTCGGCACGGAGTTGTTCTACCGCGAAGCGAGCTTCCTCAGCCCGGCCTACGACCAGTCGAACTACGGCGGCGCCATCCAGTTGCGCAAGCCGTTCGGCGAGTTCATTGCGGCGAACATCGAATACCGCATCGAGGGCATCGATATTTTCGACATCTCGGACGACGCGCCGGTGCAGATTTCCTCCCAGGAGGGCTACTACCTGCGCAACGCGGTGAGCGGCGGAATCACCTTCGATTCCCGCGACAACCTGTTCCTCACGCGCCGCGGCACCTATGTCAACATGACCGGTTTCCTCGCCGGCATCAGCGGGGAGCAGACCACGGACAACTACGGTATTTCGCTCGAGGCCTCGCAGCACGTGCTGCTCCCGTGGGACATCATTTTCCTGTTCAAGGGCCAGTTGGCCACGGTCGACTCGTGGGGCGGCGACGGCGAGGTGCCCATTTTCGACCGCCTCTTCCTCGGCGGCGCGAACAACTTGCGCGGCTTCAATTTCCGCGAGGTCGGCCCGAATGCCAACGAAGACTACTACGGCGGCAACTCGCTGGGCTACATGACCCTGGAGGCCACCTTCCCGATCATCAACCGGGTCCGCGGCGCCTTCTTCACCGATTGGGGCTTCGTCAACGAGCCCTCCTGGAACTTCGACACCGGCGGCTACAATGCCGACTACGGCTTCGGCATCCGTCTCGACCTGCCCATCGGCCCGATCCGCATCGATTACGGTATCCCCTTTGTTTACGACGACAACAACGGCCCCCCCGGCAAGATCCAGTTCAATATCGGCTACCAGTTTTGAACGTTTTCCAGCCCCGGCCGTCTGATCAAAAGGCTTTACACCCCGCCTGACTCTACCTTAATTACCCCGAACTCTATGAAAAAACTGATCCCGTTCACCGCCCTGACCATCGTAGCTACCTTCCTCGGTGCTTCGCCGGCCGCGGCCCAGATGAAAGTCGGCATTGTCGACATGAACAAAGTCTTCACCAGCTACCACAAAACCAAGGACGCCGAGACGCGCCTCAACGACGCCCGCGCGCAGGCCAAGACCGACCTCGACAGCCGTCTCGAGACCCTCAAAGGCGATATGGAAGCGATCAACAAGCTCGAGGCCGACACCAAGAAGCCCGAGTTGACCGCCGACAAGCGCGAAGCCGCCATCAAGCAGCGCGATGAAAAAATCAACCAGGTCCGCAACCTCGACCGGGAAATCGGCGAATTCCGCCAGACCCGCGAGCGCCAACTGCAGGAACAATTCATGCGCATGCGCGGCGATATCGTGCAGGACATCATGAAAGTGGTGGACACCAAGGTCAAAGCCGACGGCTACGACCTCGTCCTCGACTCCTCGGGCCTCGGCGTCAGCCAGGTCAAAGTCGTCCTCTACGCGGCCCCGTCCATGGATTTCAGCGACAGCATCATCACCGAGCTGAACAAGAACGCGCCGAAAAAAGCCGCGACCAACTGACGGCACCGCGCTGAGCGCGGGGTTATCCCATGCCGACTGTTTCCGAACTCGCCGCCCTCGTGGGCGGCGAAGTTTTTTCCGGGTCCGGTGACGCCGTGATCGAGGGGCCGGCCGCCTTGGAGTCGGCCGGACCCGGCGAGATTTCCTTTTTCGCCCATCCGCGCTACGCCGCCGACCTCCGGACGACGCGGGCCACGGCCGTGCTCGTGCCGCGGGACTTCGCGGGCGAGACCCCCGCGGTCTTCATCCGCGTGGACGACCCGTCCGCCGCCTTCACCCGCATCACCCGCGAATTCCTGCGCGAACCTGCGCCTCCTCCCGCCGGCGTCCATCCTTCGGCCGTCGTCCATTCCGGCGCGCAAATCGCGCCCGATGCGAGCATCGGCGGGCAGGCCGTGGTCATGCCGGGCGCGGTGATCGGTCCGCGCAGCGTGGTCATGGCCGGCGGCTACATCGGCGCCGGCGCCCGGATCGGCGCCGCGTGCCTCCTCCATCCGCATGCCGTGGTCGGACACGGCTGTCTCCTCGGGGACCGGGTCATTCTCCACTCGGGGGCGGTGGTGGGATCGGACGGTTTCGGTTATGACACGCAGGACGGGCGGCATACCAAGATTGCCCAGAGCGGAATTGTCGTGGTGGAAGACGATGTCGAGATCGGGGCCAACACGACGATCGACCGCGCGCGCTTCGGCCGCACGGTCATCGGGGAGGGGACCAAAATCGACAACCTCGTGATGATCGCGCACAACGTGGTCATCGGGAAACACTGCATCGTCTGCGCGCAGGTCGGCATCGCCGGCAGTGCGCGGATCGGCAACCATGTCATCCTGGCCGGACAAGCCGGCCTCGTCGGGCATATCCGGATCGGCGACGGCGCCATCGTCGGCGCGCAGACCGGGGTGAGCAACGACATCGAACCCGGGGCCCGCGTGGTCGGCAGCCCGCCTCGTCCGATCGGGGATTGGAAACGCTCCATCGTGCGCGTGGACAGGCTGGCCGAGCTTTACGACCGGGTCAAAAAACTCGAGCAGCGCGCAGGCTGATGGTTCTCCTGGTCCTTTGCACGTTCCCCGACGCGGACACCGCCGCGGAGGCGGTGCGTGCGCTCGTCGGGGAGAAGCTTGTCGCCTGCGGCAACATCGTTCCGGGCGTGCGCTCGATTTATGCTTGGGAGGGCAAAGTGGAGGACACGGCCGAAGTGCTGGTCATCTTCAAAACGCGGCCCGCCGTCTATGCCCGCCTCGAGAAGCGTCTGCTCAAACTCCATCCCTACGACACCCCGGAGATCCTCGCTTTCGAGGCCGGGGCGGCGGCCAAGGCTTACGCGGCATGGGTTGCGGCGGCCGTGGCGGGGTCTTAATCTCCGGCCGTGACCATTCTCGAACGAATCCTTCCCGATGTCCGGCGCGAACTCGAAGAGGCCCGCGCGGCGGTGCCCTTGGACGAAATCCGCGCGCGCGCCGCGGAGGCGCGTCCGCCCCGCGATTTTGCCGGCGCCCTCACCGCCGGCGGATTCGGACTGATCGCCGAGTGGAAGCAGCGCTCGCCCAGCATGGGCGAGATGCGCGCGGCCAATGTGCTCGCCGCGGCGTCCGCCTACGAGGCCTCGCCGGTCGTGCGCGCGGTTTCGGTGCTGACCAATCGCACTCATTTCGGCGGGACGACCGCCGACCTGGCGCGCCTTGCCGCGTCTTCGACCAAACCGGTGCTGCGCAAGGATTTCATCCTGGACCCTTACCAGGTTTACGCGGCCCGCGCCGCCGGCGCGGACGCGGTGCTCCTCATGGCCAATGTGCTCTCGGCCGACGAGATGGCCCGGCTGCATGAAGTGGTCCTCGGTCTCGGCATGGAAACGCTTTTCGAGGTTCACGAGGCGGGGGAGATCGACGCCCTGCCCGCCACCGCGCGCGTCGTCGGGATCAACAGCCGCAAATTCAAGTCCCGCGAGGGCTTCGTCGCCGCCGGGGAGAAAGCCGAGGAGGATTTCACCCTTGATTTTGCCGCCTTCGAATTGGCGGAGAGCCTGCCGGCCGGTTGCGTCCGCGTGGCCGAAAGCGGCGTGACCCCGCAAACCGTGGCCCCGCTGGCCCGGCATTTCGACGCGGCGCTGGTCGGCACCTCGCTCCTGCGCGATCCGCGCGGGCTGGAGGCCGCGCTGGCGGACTTCGCGAGCGCGCTTGCCCGGACGGCCGCCTGAAGTCCATCCTGCGGGGACATGTCCGGCAAAGATTTCCTGCGCGAAACCGTCGAGGCGCCCGAGACGCCGCTCGATGTCTCGTTGCGTCCGCCGCTTTTCGCCGAGTTCTCCGGTCAGGCGCGGGTGGTCGAGCGTCTGCAATTGATGGTCGAGGCGGCCAAGGCCCGCGGCGACGCCTTGCAGCACATCCTGCTTTCCGGCCCGCCCGGCCTGGGCAAAACCACACTGGCCCTCATCCTCGGCAATGCCATGGGGGCGGAGGTCAAGTGCACGAGCGGTCCGACCATCGAGAAAGCCGGGGACCTCGCGGGCCTGCTCACCACGCTGCCCGAGGGTGCGATTCTTTTCATCGACGAGATCCACCGGCTGCAACCGGCCATCGAGGAATACCTTTATCCCGCGATGGAGGACTACAAGGTCGACATCATCATCGATGCCGGGCCCAACGCGCGCAGCGTGCGGCTCAACCTGCCGAAATTCACACTGGTCGGCGCGACCACGCGGTCGGGCATGATCAGCGCGCCCCTGCGCTCGCGCTTCGGCATGACTTGTCGTCTCGATTACTACGAGGCTGACGAACTCGTCCGGATCGTCGAGCGCAGCGCCGGTCTGCTCAATGTCGCGATTGATCCCGGCGGCTCACGCGAGATAGCCAACCGCGCCCGCGGAACACCGCGCATCGCCAACAACCTCCTGCAATGGTGCCGCGATTACGCGCAGGTGCGGGCCGGCGGTCTCATCACCGCCGAATCTGCCTCGGCCGCCCTGGCCATGCTGGACATCGACGGCGACGGACTCGACGAGATGGACAAACGCATCCTCGAGACCATCATCCACCGCTTCGGCGGCGGTCCGGTCGGTTTGAATTCCCTGGCCGTCGCGGTGGGGGAGGAATCCGGCACGCTCGAGGAGGTGCACGAACCTTTTCTCATCATGCGCGGTTACCTGCAGCGCACCACGCAGGGCCGCACCGCCATGCCGGCCGCCTACCGCAAGCTCGGCGCCGTGTCTCCGTCGGCTCCCGGCGATCTTTTCGCCCAGTAACGCCGCGCCCATGGAAGCCGCCCGCCCCGCCGCCCGGAGGATCGCTTTTGTTTTCACCTCCATGCCGGTCGGCGGAGCCGAGGATTTCGCCCTCGGCGCGGGACCGCATCTCGCGCCGGATTTCGAGGCGCACTACGTCTGCCTGCGCGAACTTGGACGGCTCGGCGAGGAAGCCCGGAAGGAAGGGCGTCCCGTCCACCTCGTGCCGGTCTTTTCCTCGCGCTGGATCACCCCGTGGGCTATCCGGCGGTTCGCCGCGTGGTTGCGGCGGGAAAATATCGCGGCGGTTCATTCGCAAACGCACCACGCGCATGTCTTCGCGACCAAAGCAGCCCGGTTGGCCGGCATCCCCTCGGTCGTGCACCAGCAGAAAACGCTCGAGGAACTCCCCCCGCGCCGCCGCCGGATTTTCCGCGCCTGCGTGGACCGGGCGTCGCATGTCGTCGCGCTGTCGGAACAGACCGCGCGGGATCTGGGAGAAACCCTCACCGTTCCCGCGGGAAAAATTTCCGTGGTGGCCAACGGCATCGAGCGGAGCGTTTTTTGTCCGCCCGCCGACCGGTCCGCCCTGCGCCGCCAACTCGGCTTGCCCGATGGCGTCCTGCTCGCCGCGAGCGTCGGCCGTTTGCACCACCACAAAAGCCACGAGACAACCATCGAGGCGGTGGCGCTCGCCCGCCGGCAAGGCGTCGCCGTGACCGCCGTGCTGGTCGGCGAGGGAAACCGTCGCGCGGACCTCGAGGGCCTGGCCCGTGCCCGGGGCGCGGATGACGCCGTCATTTTCACCGGCGCGCAGCGCCCCGTGGTCCCCTGGCTGCAGGTGCCGGATGTGTTCGTTCTCTCTTCGCTCTGGGAGGGTCAACCGCTCGCCTTGTTGCAGGCTGCCGCCTGCGGCGTTCCGGTGCTGGCCAGCAACATCGAGGGCAATACCGCGGTGCTCGGACGCGACCATCCCGGGCTTTTCACCCCGGGCGATGCGGCATGGCTGGCCAAACTTCTCGCCGCGGCCCGCGATCCGGATTTCCTCCGGCAGCTGCACGAAAGCCAGCAGCGCGTGGACATTCCGTGGAGCGAGCGGTCTGCGCGGCAGTTGGCCGGCATTTACCGCGCGCTCCTCCCATGAAGCCGCTGCACATCGCCATTCTGGCGCCGACGTTCCTGCCCAAATGCTCCGGGGCGGAAGTTTTCCACCACAACCTTGCCGTGCAACTGGTCGGGGACGGACACCGGGTGACCGTCGTCGCACCCCGCGCGCGGGTGAGGCAACTCCGCGCGCGGGGCTGGGATCTTCCCTACGCTCTCGCGTCCTATCCCGACAAGCGCTGGAACTGGCTCAAACGCCACCTCGGTTTCGCCTGCTGGCTCAACCGCCGCGCGCTGGACTCCTTGCAGCGGCGGCACCGGTTCGACGTCTGGCACGCTTTTGTCCTTTATCCGGCGGGTGTCGTCCTTGCTGACTGGCAACGCCGCTCGGGTGTGCCGGGCCTGGTGCGTGCGGTCGGCGACGACGTTTCCGGGTTGCCTTCGCGGGGACACAGCGCGCACCTGGCCCGGGCCCTGCGCGACAAGCTTCCCTCGGCCGGCGCGTTGGTCGCGCTCTCGCCGGAAATGGCGGACGAATTGTCGGCCCTCGGCGTGGCGCCGGAGAAAATCCGCATCGTGCCCAATGCGGTCGAGGCGGACCGGTTCGCCGCGTCGTCCGTGTCACGCCATGCCGTGCGCAGCGAACTCGGCATTCCCGAAGATGCGTTCGTCTTCCTCTGCGTGGCGCGCCGTCATCCGCAGAAAGATTTTCCCACCCTCCTCGCCGCTTTCCGCCAATTGCGCGCCGCCCTCCCGGAGCGCGATGTGCATTTGGTCATCGCCGGACGCGATACGGAGGGCCTGCGTCCGGAACTCGGTGATCTCGCCGGCCGCGTGCATCTTTGCCAGTTCGGTCCGGAAGATCCCGCCCGCGGCATCCCGTCCATGCCGCCGCCCAAACTGGTCGCACTCTACCTCGCGTCCGATGCCTTCGTTCTTTCGTCCTTGCTCGAAGGTTTCAGTTCCGCGCTTGTCGAGGCGATGGCCGCGGGCTTGCCTCTCGTCGTCACCGACGCGCCGGGCATCCGCGGTGTGGTCACCCACGACCACGAAGGCCTCCTTGTCCCCTTGCGCTCGCCGGAGGCCATGTCCGCGGCCATGCAGCGCATGGTGACCGATGCCGGCCTGCGTGAGCGTCTGTCGGCCGCCGGACGTGTGACGGCCAAGCGCTACAGTTGGCCCGTGGTGCGCGATGCCTACACGGCGCTTTACCGCGAGTTGATCGACCGCGCCGCCTCCCGCGACCAGCGGTAGCCGAAGCCGCGCAAGCCGCGGGCGGTCAGCGCCGTGATGGCGCACCACTCGAAGCGTCCCAGTCCCGCGAGATACTCGTCGTCGCGGACAATTTCCCGGTTCGTTTGCAACCGCATCCGGTTGCCTTCGATGCCGTGGTGGCGTCCTTCGCGGAACCTGAGGGTCTGCGGGTCCCACGGCAGGGACACTTCGCGCAGGACGCGTCGGACTTCCTCTTCCGGACGGTCCACGAGATCCTCGTAGCGGACGCGCAGATAGCCGGTGCCGGCCCGCGAACGGAACGCGCGCGCGAGGCGCCGGTTGAGCCGCTCCCATTGTCGCGCGGTCGGCGCCAAGCGGTAGCCGTGGTCCTGCGCGCGGCGCTCTGCCTTGCGTCGGTGGCTGAAAACAACGGCCCGGCTGTCCCGGACCATGTGCAGCACGTGCAAGTCGAACAGTCCGGAACGGTGGAGCATCAGCGCCCGTCCGATGTTTTTCGAATTGTCCAACACGACTTGCCGCCCGCGGAAGGAAAGGGCGCGACGGCACAGGTCCGCATTGGCCTCCGGGTCGTCGGCGCGGAAGATCATGTTTCCGGGCAGGACGGACTGCCAGAAAGCGCAGGAGGAAACGGGATCGCCGCAATTGCAGGTGGCCGCGTCTCTGCCGTCCGGCGATTGCGCGGCGGCGATCTTCTTGGCCTCGCCCAGACTTTCGATGCCGGGATGCGATCCGAGCAGAAGGTCCATCAGCGTGCTGCCGCTGTAACTCGAGCCGGCGATGTAGATGAGGGGTAGGCGCTCGCTCACGGGAAACCGGCGGATGGCCGCAAGCGAGTCCGGGCCTGCGGGGATGATTCCGGCGACCAAATAAACCCGTCCGGCCGGGAAAGTCCACGCTCCAATCACCGGCGCCGATCCTCCGCGGGGAAAATGATTCCACCGCGCGGGCGCCTTTCCTACCCTCGCGGACCTGTGATTGAAGTTGCGCGCGCCTGGTGGAGTCTCAGCCGGACCAAGATGGCCGGGGTGGAGTTGTTCCTGCGCCGCCGCGGCTTCTGGTTGTTGGCGGCTTTCGCCGTGATTTATTACGCGGCTTACCACGCCACCGGGCTGGCCTTGAGCGGCGAGCAGGGGAGTAATGCGCTCATCGCCATGCGCATCCTCGGCGGCGAGCGTCCCATTGCCGATATGTTCATCGGCTACAACCTGCTGTGGTTTTATCCGCTGGTCTGGCTCTTCTCCCTGCTCGGCCCGCACTGGTTGGCCATGCGGATCTACTTCGCCGTGCTGGCCGCCGCGGCCGCGCTGCTCGGTTACGCGCTCGTGCGGCGGGTCACCGGACGGGCCTGGCTCGCCCTGGTCACCGGCGTCTTCATGGTGCTCATGCCCGGCGCCATCTTCCGCAATTACATGGGCTTGATCGGCGTGCTCTCCGCCATCGTGCTGCTCCGCGGCTACGTCCTCGACGCGGGCAGTCCGCGCCGGCAGATCGCCTGGATGGCCGCCGCCGGCGCGGGTCTGGCCGTCTGTTGTCTGGTCCGCATCGAACCCGGACTCCTCATCGCCGTGGTCTGGGCCGGACTGGTCGTACTCTATCCTTTCGGGTCCCGCGGCGAATTCGCCGCGCGGTGGCGCACCGTCCTGCTCGGCACCGCGGCCGCGTTGGCCGCTTTCGCGGCAGTGCATGCCCCCTTTGTCATCCACGCTTACCAGCGCGGGTTCGGTCCGGAATTCACCGGACAATACAGCCAGTTCGCCTACATGCTGGGCGATGAGTTGCAGCGCGAGGCCGACCATTGGACTTCGCCGCCGGTTTCGTCCGCCGCGCCCCCCGCGGAAACCGCCACCGCCAAGCCGGCGGAGTCCGCCGAGTTCGGCGGGCGCGACGGGCGCCGGGCCCTGCCCTCGCCGTGGAGCATCGTGGGTCCGCGGGGCCTTTACTTTTTTGCCGCCGCCATCTGGCTGCCCGTCCTGCTGACGCCGCTTTTCGTCCTGACCGGAATTTTTCTCCTGCTGCCGGCGCTCGCGCGGGGCGACGCGGAAGGCAAATCCCTCGCCCTGGTCATCCTGACCACGACCGGCTGCGCGCTGGCTTTTTTCCCGCAGTATTTCTTCTTCCGTCCCGACACCACCCACCTCAACGAGTTCCTCCTCGTCTTCTGGCCCGCCTCGGTCTGCTCGGCCTGGGCCGCGGGGCGCGCCGCCGGTTTGTCCGGATCGCGCGCCTGCCGGACCGTGGCATGGATGCTCATCGCCCTGACCGTCTTGCAATTTATCGTGTCCTTCAACGCGCTCTTCAACCGCGAGGCCTCGGGCAGCATCCGGTCGGCGCGTGGGATGGACACGCCGTTCCGCGCCCTCAACGGGGTCCAGGCCAAGGTCAAGAAGGGCGAGCTGGCCGACTGGGAGGGCCTGCGTGACACGGTGCTGGCCCACGCGGATCCCGGGGATTTCGTCATCACCTACCCCTACGTGCCCATCGTCAACGTGATGTGCGACCGGCCGACCTACCAGCGACGGCTCTACGCCGACAACGCCACGGCCGGACCCGAATTCTTCGCCGCGGAGGCCGCGCTCATCGACCGTCACCGGCCGGCGGTCATCGTGATCAACAACCGCGCGATCAACAAAACCGAGGAGTCCCGCTTCCGCCGGTGGGCCGCGCCTCTGCAGGCCCATATCGACGCAAACTACGTGCCGGTCGGGGAATACTTCGGGGAGATCGCGGTCTTCGCGCGGCCGGACAAAGTGACGGGTCCGCGGGACGAATAGCACGGAAAATTTTGCCATCGGCGCCGGGCCGGGCATCATCGCAGCCGCCATGGGAATCTACCGCCGCACGCTGGCTTACTACCGTCCCTTCCTCGGGGAGACCGTGCTCGCGCTGGCATTGAGCCTCGTCGTCGCGGGTTTCAACCTGCTCAAGCCCTGGCCCTTCAAATACATCGTCGACGGCGTGCTGCCGCCCGGCGCGCCCGAGGCCAAAGCGCAGCTCGCGGCGTGGTTCGGGGGTGCGAGCCCGCCGACGCTCATCCTCTTCCTCTGCCTCGCCCTCATCGTCATCACCCTCCTGGCCGGACTGGTCAACCTGTGGTCGAGCTACCTCCTGATCAATGTCGGCCTGAAGTCGCTCATGCGCATCCGCACCGAGTTGTACGCCCACCTCCAGCGGCTCTCCCTCAAGTTCCACGACACGCGTCGCTCGAGCGATTCCAGTTTCCGCGTGGCTTATGACACGCAGTCGATCCAGACGATCTACAACCGCGGGTTCACCAACATTTTTTCATCCGGCGTCATGCTCGTCGCGACCTTCGTCATCATGATGCGGCTCGATGCCAAGTTGACTCTGGTCTCCCTGGCCGTCGTGCCGGTCATCGTCTGGACGATCCATTTTTTCGCGAAAAGAATCCGCGACCAGAACACGACGATCTGCGAACGCGAAAGCGCCCTGCTCGCCACCCTGCAAGAAGGCCTGGCCTCGGTGCGCATGGTGCACGCCTTCGGACAGGAGGACCGCGAGGTCGGGCAATTCCGCGACCGGGCCGACGAAAGCCTGCGGGCCAACCTGCAACTCACCTTCACCAACGTGACCAGCGCGCTGCTCGTCGGCACCCTCATGGCCGCCGGCACCGCCGCGCTCTACTACGTGGGTTCCCTGCACGTGCTCGAGGGCAAGTTGACCCTCGGCGACCTGCTCGTCTTCGCCTCGTATCTCCTCATGCTTTACGCGCCGCTCGAGCAACTGACCTACACCGCGTGGGCCATGGAGGGCGCGGCCGCCGGGGCCAAGCGCTGTTTCGATATCCTCGACCGCGAGGACGACGTGCGCGATGCGCCGCATGCCAAAGTTGTCAGCGAGGTCCGCGGGTCCATCCGCATGAAGGACGTCGATTTCGGCTATGACGACGCCCGGCAGATCCTCCACGGGGTCACGCTCTCGGTCGAACCCGGCGAGAGCATCGCCATCGTCGGCGGCACCGGCGCGGGCAAGAGCACGCTGCTCAGCCTCGTGCCGCGATTCTACGACCCGACGCGCGGCGAGGTCCTTCTCGACGGGCACAATCTGCGGGAGCTGAAGAAAAAATCCCTGCGGTCCAACATCAGCATGGTGCTGCAGGACACGCTGCTCTTCTCCACCACGGTCCGCGAGAACATCGCCTACGGCCGTCCGGACGCCACCGAGGAGGAAATCATCGAGGCGGCCCGGCGCGCGCAGGCCTATGACTTTGTCATGCGTATGCCGGACGGCTTCTCCAGCCAGGTCGGCGAGCGCGGGGGACAGCTCAGCGTCGGCCAGCGCCAGCGTCTGGGTATCGCCCGTGCTTTCCTCAAGAACGCCCCGGTCCTCCTGCTCGACGAGCCGACCTCGGCCCTCGACGCCACGACCGAGGAGGCGGTCATGAACACCATCAACGAGCTGATGCGCGGCCGCACCACGCTGATGGTCACCCACCGTCTCAACACGGCGCACCGCTTCGACCGCATTGTCGTGCTGGAGCACGGACGGGTTGTGGAGGAGGGGAGCGGCGAGGCTTTGCTGGCGCGCGGCGGGGTTTACGCCAAAATGTTCGCCGCCGGACATTACAACTCATGAACCGCCGCAAAATCGTCGTCCTCGGATTCATGGGCGGATGCCCCATCGCCGGCGTGGTCTGGCAACACATCCACTACATCGTCGGCCTGCAGCGGCTCGGCCACGAGGTGTGGTATGTGGAGGACGGGCTGCGCTACCCCTACGATCCGGAGGCCTTCACCATCACGGAGGATTTCACCTACGCCGCGCGGACGCTGCAGCGGCTCGGGGAACAATACGGTTTCGCGGACCGCTGGTGCTTCTGCGCGCGTTACGGAGACGAGCCGAAAACCGCCGGCCTCGACCTCGGGAAATTGCGTGCGCTTTACCGCGAGTGCGACGCGGCGCTCAACGTCTGCGGTAGCCATGATCTCAACGACGACCTGCTTTCCGTCCGCCGCCTGATCTACGTGGAAAGCGATCCCGGCGTCGAACAGATCAAGATCGACCTCGGTGACACGACCGTCCGCGATTACCTCGCGCGCCACGCATCGCTCTTCACCTTCGGCGAACTGGTCGGCACGGAGAAATTCCCCGTGCCCCTGCACGGTCTGGCCTGGCAGCCCACGCGCCAACCGGTGGTCAGCGATCTCTGGTCCACCGGCGCGCCGCCGCCGGACGGTGCCGTGTTCACTTCCATCTGCAACTGGTCGACCAGCGGCAAAAAAGACATCAGCTGGCGCGACAGCAATTACCTGTGGAGCAAATCGCTCGAATTCTTGAAGTTCGTCGAAGCTCCGCGCCGGTGCGGCGAGACGTTCGAACTGGCCACCGACATCAAAGACTCCGGCGAGCAGCGGATTTTCACCGGCAACGACTGGCGTCTGGTCGATCCCCACGCGCTGAGCATCGATTGGGACCGCTACCGCGATTACATCCGTGGCTCGAGAGGCGAATTCACCGTGGCCAAGGACCAATACACGCGCCTGCACACCGGATGGTTCAGCGACCGCTCGGCGTGCTACCTCGCGTCCGGCCGTCCGGTCATCACGCAGGAAACGGGGTTCACCGGTTTCTACGGCGGCCGCGAAGGCTTGTTGTCTTTTCACACGATGGATGACGTGGTCGCCGCGGCGGAGAGCATCCGGGCCGACTATCCGCGCCATGCGCGGGCCGCGGCGGAAATCGCGCGCGAATATTTCGAGGCGGACAAAGTGCTGGCCTCGTTGCTTGAGCGGGCCGAGGTTTAGGCTGCCATGTTTTTCCCGCGCACGTTCCTTGTCATGGCGGCGGCGCTGACCGCCGGTTGCGGTCTGCTTCCCAAGAAGGCGCCCGAAGCCCCCGAGGCCACTCTTCCGACGTGGATCGGGCGCATTGTCATGGTCGATGCCGCCCATCGTTTTGCCCTGGTCGAGACCAGCTTCCCGCCGCGGTTGAAACCGGACGCCCGCCTGCTCGCCTTCCGCGACCGTCGGGTGACGGCCGGGTTGGCCGTGACGCCGGAAAACCGTCCGCCCTACCTTGCGGTCAATATCCTCAGCGGCATGCCCGCCATCGGGGACACGGTGGCTTTGGACGAAAGCCGTCCGGCGGAAGAACTTCCGCCCGAGTGATTCTGATCACTTTGACTTAACCGGCGGTAGGCCCGCTGGCCCAGCCGCCCCACCTTTGGACCTCTTCGGGACAACATCGGAAAAACTTGGCGCGCACCCTTGGGAAGGGCTTTAATACGGGGCTTGTGAAGACGTTTTCTTTTGGAGCCGGCCTGGTGGCCGCTCTGCTGGTTTTTGGCGGTCGCGCCGTGGCCCAGCAACCGACTCCGGCGGCCTCCCCGGCCGCGCCGCCGGACGTTTCCGCCATCATGCAGGAGAACTTCCCGATGGCCGAGTCGCTGGACGCGGCCACGCCGGTTCCGACCCCCACGCCTGCGCCCCTCGCGCCACTGCCGGCCGGATTGCCCACCCCGCTGCCCAGTCCGGTCGCGTCGCCCGTTCCCGCCATCACCAATGTGCCCGGGCTCGACCCGCAGCTCGACGGCCAGATCGAGGCGGGCATCCCCGACCCGATGCAGATGACCTTCCCGACCCAGCCGGAGATCCCCGCGCCGGCGATCCAGAAGTCACCCGACCCGGTCACCACAATCAAGTTACCTCCGGCCAGCTCGATGGAGCTGCGCCTCACGCCGGATGCGCCGAATTTGCAGATCGATGACGCCATCAGGACCGCCCTGACGAAAAACCCCGAAGTTCTGGCCGCGATCCAGCAAATCAGCCGCACCACCGGTCAATTGATCCAGGTGCGCGCCGCCCTCTTGCCCACGCTCAATGCCTCGAGCGGTTACGAGGCCCAGTCCGAAGACCTCGCCGACCCCAACAAATCGGTCCGCGGGGCGACTTTCGGCCCGCAACCGAACAACGAGGCGTGGAACGTGAACATCTCGGTCAACCAGAACCTCTGGTCGGGCTGGAAAAACCAGGCCGATTTCTCCGCTGCGCGGCTGGCCAACGACAGCTCGTTCTACGCCCTGCGCGAAACGATCGACCGCATCGTGGCCGAGACCAAAAGGCTTTTCTACGAGATCATCTTCAACCGCGCGCTCATCCGCGTGCGCGAGGAATCCGTTGCCGTGCTGCAGACGCAATTGCAGGACCAGCTCAGCCGCTTCGAGGCCGGCACCGTGCCGCGCTTCAACGTCCTGCAGGCCGAAGTCGCGCTGGCCAATGCCATCCCGCCCGTCATCCAGGCCCGCAACCAGCTGCGCATCTCGCAATTCGCCCTGGTCAAACAGCTCGGCCTCGATTACCCGGCCGATCCGTCGCTCGTGCCGGTCGATGTCATAGGACAGCTCGACTACCGTCCGATCAAACTCGACCTCAAAGAGTCCGTCTTCGCCGCGATGACCCGCAATCCTTCGCTGAAGATCCAGCGCCAGAACATCCTCATCGACGCCGAACGCCTCAAAGCCGCCATGTCCGGCTTCCAGCCCACGCTCAACGCCACGGCCGGGTGGCAGACCTTCAACATCCCGCTGGCCAGCAGCCTCGACGAGACGGTCAACGGCTGGTTTTTCGGCGTGACCGGCAGCTGGAACCTCTTCGACGGCCTCGCCACCATCGGGGCCACCAAGACGGCCCGCGCCGCGCTCGAGCAGTCGAAGATCAACTATGACAATTCCGCCCGCGGCGTCGAACTCGACGTGCAGCGTGCCGTCTCGAATCTCATCGAGGCGCAGGAGGTCATCGATAGCCAGCGGGCCAGCGTCGTGCAGGCCACCGAGGCCCTCCGCCTCTCCCGCGAGCGTCTCGACGCCGGCGCCGGCACGCAGCTCGATGTCCTCAACGCGCAGGTCTCGCTCCTCCAGGCCCAGACGACCGAACTCGAGGCGCGCTACCGTTACATCCTCGCGCTGGCCGAATACAACCGCGTCCTCTCGCTCGACACCGTCTACGCCGACACCTACGACGACCCGATGCTGACCGCGCGCGACCGCCGCCGCAACGACCTCCTCAACTCCGCGCCCAATCCCAACCCCGGCGTCCTCAACGGTGTCATGCCGAAGAAAAACGAGACCCTGCCCGGGAGACCGAAGAAGGAAAAGAAGCCGAAGAAGCCCGCGCCGACACCCACGCCGGCCGACGCGAAAAAAAGCGTCAAAAAGCGCTGACCGTGTCCGCGTCTTCTTTCGAGCCCCTGGCCGCCGTGCCGGGTATCCGCGCCGCCTTCATCCCGCGCCTGCCGGGTATCGATGTCGATGCCGACCGCGCCGCTGCCTTGGAACGCCTGGCCCCGGCGCACGACGACTTCCTCCGCGCGCGCGGTTTCGACCCCGCGCGCCTCGCCACCGCCGAACAAGTGCATGGCGCCGTCGTGGCCGTGGCCTCCGCGTCCGGCCCGCACGCCGGGGCCGACGCGTTGGTCACCGCCGCACCCGGGCTCGCTCTCGGGATCTACGTGGCCGACTGCGCCGCCGTGTTCATGGCCGACCGCCGCGGCCGCGCCGTCGGCCTGGCCCATTCCGGACGCGCCGGCACCGCGGCGAACATCACCGGCGCGACCATCGATGCCATGTCCCGCGAGTTCGGCGTCGATCCCGCCGACCTCGTCGTTCATTTGAGCCCGTGCATCCGTCCGCCGCTTTACGAAAACGATTTTGCCGCGGACATCGTCGCGCAGGCCCGCGCCGCCGGGGCGGGGGAAGTCATCGACGATGGCGTTTGCACCGGGCGGGAAGTTGCACGTTATTATTCTTATCGCGTCGAACGCGGCCGCACCGGCCGCATGCTCGCCGTCCTGTCGCTCCTACCATGATCCGGAATTTCGAAGAGAGCCGTCCGGAATGGATGGATGTGGCCGAGACCGTTTCGCCGGAACTCGAACGCGACCTGGCCAACCTCGAATCGCTCAACCGCCGCTTCGGCGCGCACAAACTCGTCCTCGATTACCTCGGCCCCGTCCTGGCCCGCCGCCAGCCGCTGCGCATCCTCGACCTCGGCACCGGTGCGGCCGACATCCCGCGCGCCCTCGTGCGCCGCGCCCGCGAGGTCGGCTGCCCGGTCCTCGTCACCGCCGTCGATCGCCAGCAACCCACCCTGGCCATCGCGGAAGAAATGTCCGCCGGTTTCCCCGAGATCCGTTTCCAGCAGGCCGACTTCCTCACGTTCGCCGAAGGCACCATTTATGACGTGGTCCTCTGCAATCTCGTCCTGCACCATCTCGATGAGTCGGACGCCATCCGCTTGTTGCGCCGTTGCCGCGAACTGACCAAAGGCGTCGCCCTGGTGACCGACCTGCGCCGCTCGCGCCTGGCCCAGACCGCGATTTTCGCCGTGACCGAAGTCCTTTACCGCGAGCCCATGACCAGGCACGACGCCCGCCTTTCCGCCGAGCGGGCCTTTTCCTTTCCCGAATTGCGCAAGCTGGCCACCGCCGCCGGTTGGTGGGGCTTCCGCCACAAACGCACCCCCTTTTTCCGGCAGGCCCTCTGGCTCGATCTGGCCGCGCGCAAGAGGTAGGGCCGCGGCTCGCGCGGGGACGCTCGCCCTCCAAGGCCGGCCCCGCCCGACCCTGCCTCCTTCGCCCCTTCCCAGTGGTTGCACCCCCGGGGCCTCTCGGGTATAACCCCCCGATGAGCATTTCGACCGCCACCGCCCGGGGACCCGCTTCGGCGCAAAAGAGCGCCAAGCTGATGAACGGCGCGGAAATTCTTGTGCGCTGCCTCGAACTCGAGGGCGCCGACACCATTTTCGCCTACCCCGGCGGGGCCAGCATGCCCATCCATCAGGCGCTGACCCGTTCCAAAAAAATCCGCACCATTCTCCCGCGCCACGAGCAGGGCGGGGTCTTCGCGGCCGAAGGCTACGCCCGCGCCACCGGCAAAGTCGGGCTTTGCATGGCCACCTCCGGCCCCGGCGCGACCAACCTCGTCACCGGCCTGGCCGACGCCTTCATGGATTCGGTTCCGGTCATCGCCGTCACCGGCCAGGTCCCGCAGGACATGATCGGCCGCGGCGCGTTCCAGGAAACCGACTTCTTCGGCATGACCCTGCCGATCGTGAAGCACAGCTATCTCATCTGGGACATCCACGACATTCCGCGCGTGGTCAAAGAGGCTTTCCACATCGCCACCTCCGGCCGCCCCGGCCCGGTGGTCATCGATCTGCCGAAAAACATCCAGAACCAGAAGATCGAACCCGTCTTCCCGGAAAAAATCACCCTGCGCGGCTACGATCCCGACAAGCGCGCCACCGACGCGCAGTTGCTCGAGATGATCCGCCTGATCAAGCAGTCGCGTGAACCCATGATTTATTGCGGCGGCGGCATCATCACGTCCGACGCCGCGCCCGAACTCCTCGAGTTTGTCGAACGCACCCAGATCCCCGTGGCCACCACGCTCATGGGCATCGGTTGCTTCCCCGAATCCCACCCGCTTTCGCTCAAGTGGCTCGGCATGCACGGCACGGTCTACGCCAACAACGCGGTCAACGAAGCCGACCTCCTCCTGGCCATCGGCGTGCGCTTCGACGACCGCGTGACCGGTAAAGTGGAAAAATTCGCCGAGCACGGCACCATCGTCCATGTCGATGTCGATGATTCCGAACTGAACAAAAACAAAGTCGTCGCCCTGCCCATCCTCAGCGACGTCAAATACGCCCTCAAACGCGTCAACCAGCTGCTGGCCAAGGAAGGCTTCGAGCGGGTCAAAGGCCACAAGTTCACCCGCTGCAAACCCTGGTATGCCAAGATCGCCGCTTGGAAAAAAGACCAGCCGTTCCGCTACAAGGACACCCCGGACGTCATCCAGCCGCAATACGTCATCGAACAGCTCCACAAACTGACCAAAGGCAAGGCCATCCTCACCACCGGGGTCGGACAGCACCAGATGTGGGCCGCCCAGTATTACGATTTCGACAAGCCGCGCAACTTCATCACTTCCGCCGGCCTCGGCGCCATGGGCTTCGGTTACCCCGCGGCCATGGGTGCCAAAGTTGCCTGCCCCGACACCGAAGTGATCGACATCGACGGCGACGGATCGTTCCTCATGAACGTGCAGGAACTGGCCTGCGCCCACGTCGAGAAAATCGCGGCCAAGGCCATCATCCTCAACAACCAGCACCTCGGCATGGTGGTGCAATGGGAAGACCGTTTTTACGAGAGCAACCGCGGACACACCTTCCTCGGCGATCCCGACGACACCTCGCGCATCTATCCCGATTACGTGGAAATTTGCAAAGGCTTCGGCGTGCCCTGCGAGCGCGTCATCCACAAGAAAGACCTCGAACCCGCGCTCAAACGCCTCATCGCGGCCAAAGGTGTCTACGTCCTCGACATCATGGTTCCCTACACGGAACACGTGTTGCCCATGATCCCGGCGGGCATGACGTACAAGGACATCATCACCGAGTAATTGCCGTCCGCCCCTGCGCGGCGCCGTTTCCCATGTCCGAAGAAGCCCCGACGCTGGATCTCAGCGCCCTCGACTTCCGCCCGGCGTGGGCCAAGGACCCTTCATCCGCGCCGTCCGCCCCGCGCGAATTCCGCGAGCCGCGCCCGGAAAAACGCGGCGGCTTCCCGCGCAGCCCGAAATTCGAGGGCAACCCGGGCGGCCCGCGCCGCGGCGGGCCCAAACCGCACGGACGGAAGTTCGACGGACCGCGCCGCGACGACACCCGTCCCGCCCCGCCTCCGCCCAATCCCTTCCCGTGGCTGCGCATCGCCTTCACCGCCACCGCGCCCGCGGTGGAGACCGTCGTCGCGCAAGTGCGTCATACCGGGAAGACCTTCAGCCTCTTCGACATCGCCCGCATCCTCCTGCGCAATCCCGCGTCCTACACCATCGACCTCACCTCCGCACCCAAGCAACCCGAAGGCCCGTTCTGGGTCGTCGATGCCGACCGCAGCGTGTGGTTGCAGCGCGAAGCCGCCGTGCGCCATCTCCTGCGCAAGAAACGCGAGGAATTCTACCGCGCCGAGACCGTCGATACCGAACCCCCCAAAGGCAACTTCCCCGTCGTCGCGGTCTGCGGCATGTCCGGCGTCCTGCTCGGACCGCCCAACCACCACGATTTCGAACGCCGCCTGCGCGATCTCCACCGCGAACGGTTCGCCCGCCTCGACTTCGAAACCTTCCGCGGACGTCTCAAAATGGAACGCGATCCGGCAGTCATCGAAAAGTGGCGCGAGGAGGCTTCCAAGACGACCGTGTATTTCCCGCTCGCCGGCGAGAACCCGGAAAAACTCCCCGACCTCGCCGCGGTCGAGCGCCACTTCGCCGAACACCACGCGCCCGCGCATATCAAATTTGTCGACATCGCCCCGGTCCCCGGCGACCCGAAGACCACCGCGGTCGACCCCGCACTCGCGCCCCTCCTCAACCACGCGCGTGATGAAGAGGAACGTTTCCCTTTGCGCCTCGCCCAAAGCCTCAGCCGCGCCCTCAGTGCCGCCGGCCTGCGTTTCTACAAGAGCCCGAACCGCACCACGTTCGTCTCCGCCGCGCGACCCCGCCACCTCAACCTCGACGAGGTTCCGGTCAGCGAAAGCATCAAAAAAATCCTCGAACTCATCCGCGGGAAAAAATCCCTCCGCCGCCCCCAGCTCCTCGATCTCCTCGCGCCGGCGTCCGTCATGTCGGCCAGCGGCGACCCCGCCCCTGTAGCGGCGCCGTCCCCGGCGCCGGTTGTTGCCCCCGATGCAGCCCCGCTCCCGACCGGTTCCCCCGAGCCCGCAGCAGCGCCGGCCGCCGAGTCGGCCCCGGAACCACCGGCGTCTCCCGCCCCGGTTGTTCCCCCCAATCCCGCCCGCGAAGCCATCGTCAACGACCTTCTCTGGCTGACCCACGAAGGATATGTCATAGAGTTTTCCGACGGCCGCCTCGAATCCGTCCCGCCCCCGAAGCACCCGCCCAAACCGGAGGCGGCCGCCGCAACGGTTGTAACGGAAAGCAACGAAGCCGGCGAAGGGCAAGCCCCCTCCATGCCGCAACCCGAACCGGAAGCGGCCCCCGGATCGGCCGAGTAGCCCAACGCGGCGAGTTTGGCCGAAGCAGCGCGTTCACGCAGGGTTCAGCAGGGGCAGAGTGAGGAGTCGAGCGGCGAGGGTTGGGGGCTCGAATGCGGCGGACATGGCGTGGTTGCATCGAGTTCATGTCTCCATGCTCGCGGAAAGGTCAAAGCGCGGTTCGGAATTGAGGGTCCGCGTGAACTTCTGGTGGTGATGCCGGTCTTCAACGAGGAAGCCGGAGGGGAGGAGGCTTGCGGCTTATGGGCATACGGCAGGGCCTCCCGCGCGCGATGCTTGCGGGTCGGATGGAGGACGGTGGTCAACGGCCCAACCGGGCTTTGATTTCAGCACAAGCAGTTTTGGCGATGGTCACGGCACGCTTGGCTAATACCAACGTCCCCAAGTTCTTGGACTTTCGATCTGTTGTTGGGCAACGAACTTCCGGCCGTTCTGCCGGTCCCGGGGAGCACGGCCGCCTCGGCCGTGTTCCTCGGCGCCCCGCCGAGGAATCTGCTTGAACCAAAGCGCCGCGCGAGGCGCACGGCGCCACGCGCGAGGGCGCGCGTGCTCCCAGAGACCACAGAGGCTCTCACGCGAGAAGTCTTAAAGCTTGGGGACGTTGGCTAAGTCGCGGTCGGCACTCTCTCCCGGGTAACGGAACTCCACGGCATAGGCAGCAAGTTCATTCATGGCAGTTCGCCATGCTTCCCAGAGCGGTTCCCGGTCGGTAACCGATCCCAGCAGATGCGCCAGGTCGTGGGAGCGTGGAACGTCGCGGCCCAGCATCACGAGTTTGGCTTTGAGCAGTTTCTCGACTGCTTGCTGCGAGTGGAAGCATACCGCATCGTAGTTCGGTCTCTTGCGGACCCGCATCTCCCGTTCAGCCGTCGCCAGATCCGCGAGCCCTTTGGTCAGCCATTCCTTAGCGAGCGGACTCATAGAGAACTTCGCCGCGACGGAAGATTTCGTGCAGGAAGCTGTCACCGAGTTCGAGTCGCTTTCGGATTTTCCGGGGCGAGCGAACAATGAGATCAAGAGGGAAGGGCGCGGGGATGGCCTGGCGTATCTTGGCCGCCTGCAAAGCGGCGGGTCCGTGATGAGGCATGACGACGAGAAGGTCGACATCCGAATCGGCCATTGCCGTCCCATCGGCACTGGAACCAAAGAGCACCACCTGCTCGGGCCGGAACTTGCCGGCAAGTTCGGCGACGAAGCGTTGGATGGCTTTGCGTTGCAGCACTTTTCTACTTTAGACAGGTGCGTCAGCGGCGGCAAGGCTGAGGCGCGCCCACGGCGTGAGGGTTGCCGCGGCGACCGAACTGGGGTGGGAAGACGTATGGACTTATGGCCATTTGTCCCTATGTCGTCCAGGGGAGATGGGGTTGGGGCTCCGGCCGTTGGCGGAGAAGCAAAACGCCGGGCCACTACGCCCGGCGTGGTGTGTTGAGGCTGCATCGACTGTTGGACAATTTGCCAATTATCCAACAGTGGGCTCGGGGCAGCGGGCCCGGAGGTGGCGGAGGTGGTGTGACGGGTCTCGTTGCAAAGGCTGGTCGCAGCTTGGCTTTGGTCGGGCGGAGTTGCATCCTGCGGGCTGATGGAATGGTGGCTCAAGTCGCTCTTGATGCGCTGGGGTTTTGTCCTCAAGCGACGACGACAGGTCATGGTGCGAAAAGCAACCGGCGATCGCACGCTTGATCCGGGGGACTTGATGGCGGCGATCCATGGGACCGATGTTTACGAGGGGTTCGACTTTACCCGGTTCCCCTGCGACCTGCAGGGCTGGGGTGGCGATTCGCCGGCCTTTGCCCAATTGATCAAAGAGGTGCGGCCGTCCTTGGTCATCGAAGTCGGAACCTGGAAGGGAGCCTCGGCTGTGTCGATGGCCGACGCCGCCGCGCGCGAGGGATTGTCCACGAAGATTGTGTGCGTCGATACGTGGCTCGGGGCCTTGGAGTTCCGCATGGATCTGGCTGATGCCGAACGTTTCGGCGCCTTGGAGTGCCGCCACGGCTATCCCCAAGTCTATTACCGCTTTCTCGCCAACATCTGCCACCGCGGCCACCAGCAACGCATCGTGCCCTTCCCGATGGACTCCGCTTCCGCTGCGTTATGGTTCATGTCTCACGGTGTCAAAGCCGGACTGATCTACATCGACGCCAGCCACGAAGAGGAGGCGGTCTACCAGGACTTGGTGGACTACCGGCAACTCCTGGCCCCCGGCGGCAAGATATTCGGCGACGATTGGGATTGGGCCGGCGTCCGTGCCGCGGTGTCCACCTTCGCTCGGGATTGCCGCTTGGCTATTACCCATTGCCACGACAAGTGGGTGCTCTCCCCCGCGCCGTGAGATCCCCACCGCGGGCGGCCCTGCAACCGTAGCAAACCACCCCGCCCGCCGCGCCACAGCTCCCGTGCGATACCCGCGGTAGCACTGTTGGACAATTGGCAAATTGTCCAACAGTCGTTATCCTGCCGGCATGAGTGCACATGACCGGGGGAGGGCGCGGATGACCGCGTCTTTGGGTAATCATCGTCGGATCGAAATCATCCGTCTCTTGCGCAAACAGCCCCTGCAATGCGTCGATGAAATCGCTGCGGCCTGCAAGATCGACAAATCCACCGCGAGCGAGCATCTGCGCCGCCTGCATGAAGGCGGCATGATCGGGAAGAAATACCGCGGACGCCGCGTGCTGCTCACCGCCACCAAGCGCGCCTCGGCCATGCTGCGCACGATCGACCTTTTGTGGGATGCTTCGGAAAACTGACTGTTGGACAATTTGCCAATTGTCCAACAGTGCACCGGAGGGGAATACGAGCCAGGTTGCGGCCTGGTATGCGGCTCGGGTGCGGGGCCGGGCGGCGGTTTTGATGCCGCAGGTGTGCACCGCTTTGCCGGGTCGTGTTCAGGATTCGCTGACGGACGCACCGGGAACAGCGGGAGAGCAGCCGCCCGGCGCGCAATTCAGCTTCGGCCTTCACAAGTTGATGGCATCGGAGAGCGGGCGGACGATGGTCCGGTCGGCGATTTCGTAGGAGCGGGTGCCGGGATAGACAACCCAAAGTTCATCGAGCTGAAGGTCCCGAGTGGCGATTTGCATGGAACGGGTCAGACGCGGGGCGTCAGCACGCTTGAATTCGACGCCGATGCGGCGTCCGCGGGTGTGCATAACCAGATCAAGGTCGCTGCCGCTGTGCACGGCATAGAACCAAGCGTTGTCGGGCTGATGGGCGCGAAGCATTTCCTCGACGGCGAAACCCTCCCACGACGCGCCGATTTTCGGGTGGGTGCGAAGCGCCGCTTGATCGCGGATGCCGGCCAAGGCGTGAAAGATTCCGGAATCGCGAAAGTAGATCCGGGGCGTCTTGACCAAGCGTTTGCCAAGGTTGGCGTGCCACGGCTGGAGCCGCCGGATCATAAAGGTTTGCTCAAGGGCGTCGAGATAATCGCGGGTGGTATGAGGGGAGACACCGAGGGCGGCGGCAATTTCGCTGCCGTTCCATAGTTGTCCGTGGTAGTGCGCCAGCATGGTCCAAAAGCGTCCGAGGGCGGCCGGGGACATGCCAAAGCCGAGCAGGGCCAGATCACGTTCGAGGAAGGTGCGGATGAAGTTCTTGCGCCAAATGAAACTGTCATCACCACCCCGGGCAAGGAAGGAGCGGGGGAAACCGCCGCGTTGCCAAAGCGTGTCCGTTTTGCCGCACGGAATCTCGGAGAGATCGAAGCCGCGCATTTCGATGATCTCGACACGTCCGGCAAGTGATTCGGCGCTTTGGCGCGAGAGTTCGGGTGAGGCGCTGCCAAGGATGAGGAACCGGGCGGGCAGATCGGGGCGGTCGCTGAGAACGCGAAGGACGGGAAAGAGAGCCGGGCAGCGTTGGGCTTCGTCGATGACGACGAGGCCGCGCAGCGATTGCAGGGCTGTCATGGGGTTCTCCATCAGGGTGGCTACCGCGGGATCCTCCAGGTCGAAGTAGTTCGCGTCGTCGCCGGGAAGGATCTGCCGGGCCAGAGTGGTTTTCCCGCATTGGCGGGGGCCGAGCAGGGCCACCACCGGGTTGCGTTGCAGACCGTGATTTAAAGAGGAAAGATAGCTCTCTCTCTGAAGCATAGCCGTAATCTTGCGGCGGCAGTGCAATATTTCAAGTGTTTATCAACCTTTCGTGACTGATCTCCGGAAGATGCCGGTTCACGGTTGAAACCCCCAATATCCCTGCGGGACAGATTGGTGCAGCGGTCGCAACTCGCCAAGGCGCTGCCGCCACTTCTTTCCGGCTGTAGTCGCCTTGCATTGGGGTTTTGCGGGAGGCCAGTCTGGAGAGAAGGCAGATCGGGCTTGGTGCGAAGCCGGGTGGGGTTTGGCTGGCATGCATCCTCGGGGAGAGAAGCTCGGGTGCGCCATGGTGAGAACGTGGTGGCCTTGGCAATGCGTCGATGAAATCGCCGCCGCCTGCAAGATCGACAAATCCACCGCGAGTGAGCATCTGCGCCGCCTGCATGAAGGCGGCATGATCGGGAAGAAATACCGCGGACGTCGCGTGCTGCTCACCGCCACCAAGCGCGCCACCGCCATGCTGCGCACGATCGACCTTTTGTGGGATGCTTTGGAAAACTGACTGTTGGACAATTTGCCAATTGTCCAACAGTCAGTCGAAGGGGGAAAGTGTGGCGTGGTGGAATGCTTGCTGGCCGCCAGCGGGCAAGATCGTGGGCCGTGGCGGGAGGAGGATGGCGGACGTGGCGTGTTGTGCGGAGTTCCACATCGGTGCGCAGGCCAAACAAATAATAAAAAACGCCGGATGTCGGGCCCGGCGTTTGGTCGATCGGCGGCTTGCTGACTGTTGGACAGTTGGCAAATTGTCCAACAGTGCGCCGGAGGGTGCGAGGTCGCGCGGTGGCGGTGGATTCGGGTTCGTTTCGGAGTCGGGCGGAGGCCCAGCGTGGCGTGCTTGGTGGAAACGGCTTGGCAACCGGGGTTTGTCAGAACGAGATGGGGCCCGGGCGCGGCAAGTTGCGGGCTGCCTTTGGACGGGGTTGTCTCCATGCTCGCGGAAAGGGCAAAGCGCCGTTAGGAAATGAGAGTGCCGCGTGAACTTCTGGTGGTGATGCCGATCTTTAATGAGGAGGCCTGCTTGGAGGGCGTGCTGGAGGAATGGAGCAAGGAATTGGACGCTTCGGGCATCGATTACGGTCTTCTGGTGGTCGACGACGGCTCAACTGACCGAACGCTCGTTCTTCTGGAGAATTGGAAGCAAAGGCGCGGTGATAGCCGCATCGAGGTTGTTTCCCGTGCCAACCGCGGCCACGGCCAGACGTGTCTGGAGTGCTATCGTCGGGCCTGCTTGAGCGGTGTGCCGTGGGTCTTCCAGGTCGATTCGGATGGGCAATGCGACCCAGCCTATTTTTCCGCTGTGTGGGCCGCGCGGCACGACCGT
>CAZEYV010000019.1:0-4837 GCA_964516705.1 uncultured Chthoniobacter sp. | reverse complement strand
ACATGCTCGAGCATGCCGCCGTGACCGCCGGCGGCGGCACCGCCGCCCTCGGCCGCGGCGAAGGCGAGCAGTTTGGTGGCGGTCTCGCTGCCCGACTGGTTGACATGCATGAGACGCAAGGCCGCGGCCGGCAGGGCCGCGCTGTAAGCCTGGAATTCGTCGTATTCGCCGAGAAAGCGGCCTTCGGCCGAGACGGCGGGATCGGGTCCGCCCACGAACATCGGTCCGTCGCCGCCCGGCAGGGGCGCATCGAGCGAAGCGACCTCGCGGCCGTCGAGGTAGAGCGCGATCTTGCCGGCGGCGGCGGTCACCGCGAGTTGGCGCCAGACGCTGTCGGAGACCGTCTCGCCGGAAACGGAGCGCGATTGCCCGGCCACCTCGACAAAAGGTGCACCGCCCGCGGCCAGACCGAGACGGAAATCGCCGGCCCCCGGGCGGCTGAAGAGGATGGCTTCGTTGGCCGTGGAGATCGGCTTGATCCAGAAGACCAGGGTCAGTTCGCCCCCTGCGCCCCACGCGTTGGCCGGGATTCCGGGGATTTTGACCGGCTCTCGGCCAACCAGGCGGAGTCCGTCGCCTATGATGGTGCCCTGCGAGAGGCTGCCGGCGGTTTCGGCATTGGACGCATTGGTGGTGACGTCCTGCGGGGGGGAACCGGACTCCGCGAGGTGGTAAACAAATTGCGCTTTCTCGGGGTAGGTCTTGGCCGGATCGGGCGCTCCCTCGCCCTCCGGCGCGGGGTTGCCGTAATAGAGGAAGAAATCGGTGGCGCCGGTGCCCACGGCCGGCACGCGCACCCAGGCGAAGCCCTCGGCCATGAGCGGGTCGAATTTTTCGAGGTGGAAAGGAAGCACTTTGCCGTCGGCCGCCACGAAACGCAGGTCGCTGCCGTCGGCCTGCACCACCTCGAACGGGAGGTTGCCCGGATGCAGGCGCACGAGAAGGACGGTGTCGCCGGCCTCGCCCTTGACTTCAGCGCCTTCGGCGGCCGGGTCGAGGGTGAATTTGGTCCGGCCGGACCACTCCGGTTTCCACCAATCGCCGGCCGCCTCGCCGGCCACGGCGGGCGAAAGGTCGAGAACCGCGAGAATCAGCGGGGCGAGCAGGATAAAAAGGCGGTGCGAAGGTTTCATGTCATAGTTCTCCCCAGACCCGGAAGACGACCAGCGGTTCGCCGGCGTCGCGGCTGCCCTGCGAGATCTGCGGGATGCCCAGCACCACGGACCCGTTGAGCCAGTCCGTCACGCGCACGTTGGCCCCAATGCCGTAACTCCAGAGGTTGTATTGGGTGATCTGCTCGGGCAGCGGGTCGTTGATGAAGACCGAACCGGCGTCGAGAAAGGCGAGCAGGCGGAGTTCGTGGTCTTCGTTTTTCGTCCACCATTTGAGCAGGGAGGGCGACTGCAGCTCGATGCTCCCCCCGACCGCGCTGTCCCCCACCGTCTGCGATTCGAGGTAGCCGCGCACGGTGTTGAGCCCGCCCATGGCGAACTGTTCGCTGTCCACCAGCGCGTTCTGCGTGGCCTGGCCCTGGACCGTGCCCTTGACGCGGAAGTCGTGCCAGAGGTCGTGCTCGTAGCCGGCCAGGCCGCGGAAATAGAAATAGTTGCCGTTGGCCTCATAGCGGCGGTTGTCGAACTCGACCTCGCCGCTGCCCATGCCGCGGAAATGCCAGTTGAAAGCGCCGTCCAAAGTGAAACGGTAGTCTTTGCCCATCCAGAAACCCGAGTAGCTGGCGAGGAAGGGCCAGTAGTAGACCGGCGAGGAATCGACCAGTTCGTTGTCGAAGGACAGCGACTGCTCGAACGCCTTGTAGTCGAGACCGAAGGTCAGGTTGTGGAAGAGCCCCGGCTTGGACGGCAGCTCGAAAATGACGCGCCCCCCGTAGATCTCGCCGTTGCCGGCCGAGGCCGTGCCGCCGAGGGTCGAGACCTCGCTGTTCTGCCGGATGGCCTGGAACATCAGCGAGACGGTCTCGGCCCGCGGCACCGGCATGAGGTAATACGCCGAGTAGATGAGCGCGTCATCCACGTCCTGCGGTGCGATCTGGAAGGCAGCGCCGACAGTGTGGCCGAGCTGCCAGAGATTGTCATAGCGCACCGAGAGGTCTAGGCGCAACGGGGTGGTGTTCTCGCTGTAGCGGTTGTTGAGTTCCGCGCTGCCGTGCAGGGGAAAGCTGTCCTCCACGACCAGCTCGACGTCGACGGTGCCGGGCACGGCGCCGGGCTTGAACTCCGGGGCCACCCGCAGGTCGGCGCGCCGGTTGAGGGATATGACATCTTTCTCGACATCGGGAAAATAAGGTACGGAACCTTCCTGCAGCGAGCGGGCCCGACGCTTGATTTTGTCGATGTCGTGGAAACGCGACCCGCGCACGGTGAGCCGGCCGACGGGCATCTCCTGCACACTGAGGACGATGACCCCGCGGGAGGGATCCTGCGGGGGGACCTCGACCGCGACCGTCTGGTAACCGGCGCGGTGGTAACGCTGCTCGAGCGCGGCCCGGGCCAGCTCGACATCCTCCGCCGTGCGGTCGGGGCCCATGTAGGCGTAAACCGCGAGATCGACCTCGTCGCGCGGAAGATGGCGCGCCCCGAGCACGCGGTATTCGCGGATGTCAAAAGACGGCGGCGGGAGAGAGGCGGCTTCCTCCGCAGGGGATGGGTCGGGCGCGGCCGAGGCACCCGCGGCGGCCAGAACGAGGCACAGGCACGAAACACCGCCCGAGCGAAAATGTCTCGGCCAAGCGAAGGGGCAGACCGTGGGCAGGTGCATCACGGTGGAATAATACCAGACACCGAGACCCCGCGGGTAACCTCCAGATGTGAACTTTTCGTCACACTGGCTGTTTTTGATCGTGAGGAATCAACCGAAGCGGCCGGTGATGTAGTCCTCGGTGCGTTTCTCCGAAGGGCTGGTGAAAATTTTCGATGTGGGTCCGAATTCGACGAGCTTGCCGAGGTAGAAAAATCCCGTGTGGTCGGAGCAGCGGGTGGCCTGCTGCATGTTGTGGGTGACAATCACGATGGTGTATTCCTTTTTCAACTCGCTGATCAGCTGTTCGACCCGAGCGGTGGCGATCGGGTCGAGGGCGGAGCATGGTTCGTCCATGAGCAGGACTTTCGGCCGGTTGGCGATGGCGCGGGCGATGCAAAGACGCTGCATCTGGCCGCCGGAAAGGCCGAGCGCGCTCTCGTGCAGGCGGTCCTTCACCTCGTCCCAGAGCGCCGCGCCGCGCAGGCTCCGCTCCACCGTCTCGTCCAGCGTGGCGCGATCGCGCATGCCGCTAATGCGCAGGCTGTAGACGACGTTCTCGTAGATCGACTTGGCGAAGGGGTTCGACTTCTGGAAGACCATGCCGACGAGGCGCCGCAGGGCAATGACCTCGAGGGCGGGATCCCAGAGGCTGCGTCCGGCCAGCGTGATGTCCCCAGTGTGCCGCACGCCGTCGATCAATTCGTTCATCCGGTTGAAATTGCGCAGCAGGGTTGTTTTGCCGCAACCGGACGGGCCGATGAAGGCGGTGACGCGTTTTTCGGGGATGTCGAGATGGATGTCGTGGAGAGCCTGGTTTTTGCCGTAGAAAAAGTTGAAGTCGCGCACCGCAATGACAATGCGGGAGGACGGATGGTCCGCGACGGGCGACGGCGCCGCGGTGGCGGCGGGTCTGTTGGAAGTGACGGTCGTGTCGGGCATGGGTCAGTCCTTTTTGCTGAAAACAAGCTGGGCGGTCACGTTGGTCACGGTGACTAGGAAAACCAGCACGAGGGAGGCGGTCCAAGCCATTTTCACCTGGTGCTCGAAGGGAACAATGGAAAAATTGTAGATCAGGACGGAGAGCGAGGCGGTCGGCTCCATGAGCGAGGACATCCAGAACTGGCTGAAGAGCGCGGTGAAGACGAGGGGGGCGGTTTCGCCGGCCGCGCGGGCGACGGCCAGCATGATCCCGGTCATGATGGCCGGCATGGCCTCGGGCAGGACGATACGGCCGATGGTCTGGAAGCGCGTGGCGCCCAGGCCGTAGGAGGCTTCGCGGTAAGCGCGCTGCACGCCAAGCAGCGCCTGTTCCGAGGTGAGCAGAATGGTCGGCAACATGAGCACGGCCAGTGCAACGCCGCCGGCCACCGCGGAAAACTTCCCCGTGGCCATCACCACCGCGGCGAAAGCGAAGACGCCGCAGATGATGGATGGAATGCCGGTGAGGAGCTTGGCGGTGAATCGCGTGAGGGTGGCGATCCGGCCGTTCGGTTCGTATTCGCAAATGTAGACCGCGGCGAGGATGCCGGGCGGCGCGGCGAGGGCGAGACCGAGTCCGACCATGACGAAGGTGCCGGCGATGGCATTGCCGAAGCCGCCGCCGGTCATGCCCGCCGCGGGCGGCAGCTGGGTGAAGATCGACCAGTCGAGCAGTTCGCTCCCGTTTTTCACCACGAGGTAAAGGATCGACGCGAGGGGGATCATCGCGGCGAAGGACAGGGCGATGCACAAGCCGGTGAGCACGCGGTTGCCGAGCGAACGGCCGAGCATTTTGGTCGACTCGCTGCGGTTGTCGTCGAAAAAGTCGGCGGCGTGCGTGACGGGATTGTCCATGGCGTCAGCGGATCCCCGCCGTTCTCCTTTCCGTGTAACGCAAGACGGCTTCACCGGCGAAGTTGACCGCGAGGGTCAGCGCCACGAGGACGAGCGCGGCATACATGAGGGCGGCGACCTGCATCCCGGAAGCTTCGCCGAATTGGTTGGCCAGCAAGCTGGCCAGGGTGCCGGATGGCGCGAAGAGCGACCAGGACAGGCGCGAGCTGTTGCCGATGAGCATGGCCACGGCCATCGTCTCGCCCAT
>CAZEYV010000018.1:0-21748 GCA_964516705.1 uncultured Chthoniobacter sp. | reverse complement strand
TGCTCTACCCCTCTTTCTCCGCGGCTTTGGTGTGGAGGATATCTCCGAGCCACCAGCTGATGCCGCGGGCGGTGAGTTCGGCCAGGGCGATGGGGTGTTTTTCCAACTGACGCAACACTTGCGCGGTGAAATCGGTTTCGGGTTTGTGCTCCGTGCCGGAGACACTGATCGAGCACCAATGGAGTCCGTCCCCGCTGCGGGCGAAAACCGTCGTGGTTGCCTCGGGCAGCCACTTCAGCGCGGACGCGGGCAATCCGGCGACAAGCGTGCCGGAGAGGGTGCCGTCGGGTGCGAGGAGCAGCGAGCCACGCAGTCCCGCCTGTCCCGGGGCGAGGATGTCGATGTTTTCGAGGTAAAGTCCGGTGTGGTCTTGGCGCCACACGCAGGCGGCTTGGCTGAGATCCATTTCGGCGTAGTCGCGGCTCTTGAAGAACCGGTTGAGAAATGCTTGGAAACGGAAGCCGGAAAGTCTGGTGTCGTGCAAATTGAGCGTTCCGCCGCCGGAGCCCTTGGCCACATCCGTGCCGTTCCACGACCATTCCAATGTCCCGCCGATCGATCCGTGCAGGCTGCCGGCGATGTCCGGCGGCAAATAGGCGCCCAGCGGAACCCCGGCGACGTCCAGCGAGAGCGTGGCCGCGGAGCTTTGCGTGTTCCATGATCCTTGGCCCGAGGCCGTGATGCGGTCCGCCACGCGGATGTCCATATCGCTCACGCGGATGACCTCCCCCTCCAGGGCGTAGGTGACAGCGGCCTCGTCGATGGCGAGATGCTTGAAAGTCGGATCGCCGGAGCGTGCGGCGAGGTGCTCGAGATAATCCCAATTCTGCAGGACTCCATCGGTCAGCGAAACCGTGCCGCCGCCGGTGATATTCTTTCCCGAAACGTCCGTCGCATAATCGAGCGTGCCGCTCATTTTTCCGGACAGCACCTTGGCCACATCCGCGGGCAGGAAGGGCACGATGTTCAGGCGGTCGATTGCGGCCGAGGCCTTGATGCTTTTGTCCGCGTGCTGCCCGAGCCGCACGGACAGCTGCAAATTGCTGCGGGGCGACTGCGGTTCGCGGAGGTAGAGGTAGCCGATATCGATCATTTCCCGTGTGATATAAACCTCGAGGGCATCCACCTCCATCACCGGGTATTCGTGGTAGACAACGCGTCCGCCCTTCCCGAAATATTTGAAATTTTTGCCGATCATGGTTGCTCCGATGTGCATCTTTTCCCCGCGCACGTTTTGCGCTCCCAGCGGCAGCTCGATGGTCATGTCCGGACACTCGATCCACCCGCAGCTGAATTGCGAGGGCATGAGGAACGCATACCAAGGCTTGGGGGGAATTACCGGATCCTCCGCCTTGAGCTGGTCATCCGGATTGACCACCCGGAACTCCGCACGATCGATATCGATGCGCGGCACGCGCCATTCGCCGCGGAAAACAGCCCAAGGATCAAACCACCCGCAGGCGCGCGTGGTGTCGAGCGATCCGATGGACTGCCCCGGCCAACCCTTGCTGTTGAAGCTTTCTGCTATGACGCTGAGATCCGGTTGCAGCTCCATCGGACCAAACTGTCCTTCCACCTTGAGCGCTTGGGCAACAGTTCGGGAAATCATCCGGTTGAAGTCCGGTCCCGCGACCCACGAGGACAAGATCCCCGGCAGATAATGCCGCGCGGCCAGAGTCGCGGCGGCGACCACGAGGACTGTCGCGAGCAGGATGGGGAGTGTCTTGCGCAGCACCGGGCGCAGTCTACGGCGCGGCCACGTGCATCTCAACCCCGCCGGCCGGCGGAATAGCCGGAGTGCTCAATCCGTCCGGCGCTTGAGGTCCGGATGGATTTTCCTTTTCGGCAGCAATGCGCGCAAATGCGCCAGGGGTCCCTGAGGGGTTCGGGGTGGGACGGTTCCCGCGGCCGCTCCGCCCACGCAGGTGTCGCCGCCCTGGCTGCGGGCGGCCTCGAGGGCGGCTTGCGCGCGGCGCAGGAGATCCTGCGGCGGACGGTGCTCATCCGGCACGGCCACGGCCATGCCGACCGAAACACGGTGGGCATGGTCGTCGTCGGCCGCTCGCATGGCCTCGACGATCTGTTCGCCCACGCGCAGGGCGGCCACCTCGGCAAAGCGTGCGGCGTGCTGGTCGCGCAGTTCGCAGGTCGTTGAAGACGTCATCACGAACCCAGATTAGCCTTCCCCGGGGCGGAGCATCTCTGGGGTATTCTGCCCATTCGTTTTCAGATAGCAGATCAACCGCCGGCGGCCTTGTGATCGGCCGTTGTCTGTCCGCCAGAACGAAGTGGAGGTGTCCCGGTGGGCGAAGACCTCATGGCATTTCGGCTGCGGCGGATTCTTATTGGACGCATGAAGCGAAAAACACCGGAACAGACAGACAAAGCGCTCGCGGAACATGCCGAAAACACCAAGGCCGCGCGGCCATGGAAAGAAGCCCTATCGATGCCGGCCGGTGGAACCAAACGCCGGAGAGTGGAAGAGGAGTGGCGTCCCGGTTCAGCTGCGCGGCGGGGACATGAGGGAGCGGTGGAGGATCGATGGTGGCTGTGACCCGCTTGGTCCGGGGGTAACGCGTCTTTGACGAGAACAACCCGTGACCTGCCGGGGCGGACACGGTAGGTTCCGCGGATGGAGAGACTCACTTTCGACCGGCTCGGTCTTTCGCCGGAGGTGCTCAAAGCGGTGGATCAGCTGGGTTTCGAGGAGGCATCCCCGATCCAGGCCGCGGCCATTCCCGTCTTGCTGGCCGGACAAGATGTGGTCGGCCAATCGCAGACCGGATCGGGCAAGACGGCCGCCTTCGCCATTCCCGCCATCGAGAAAACCGACCCGTCGCTGCCTGCGGTCCAGGTCCTCGTGCTCTGCCCGACCCGCGAGCTGGCCACCCAAGTGGCCGGCGAGGTGCACAAACTTTCCGCGGGCAAACGCGGCGTGCATGCCGTGCCGGTCTACGGCGGATCGTCCTTCGAACGCCAAGCCCAGGAACTGAAGCGCGGCGCGCAGATCGTGCTCGGCACCCCGGGCCGCGTGATCGACCACCTGCAGCGCGGCACACTGAAACTCGACCGCCTGCGTTTCATCGTCCTCGACGAAGCCGACCGCATGCTCGACATGGGATTCCGCGACGACATCAAGAAGATCCTCGAGTCCGTGCCGGCCGAGCGTCAGACGGCGTTTTTCTCGGCCACCGTTTCCCCGGCCATCCGCAAGCTGATCGACCGCTATGCGCGCGATCCGGTGACGCTGAAGATCGACCAGAAGACGGTCGATGCCCCCGACATCACGCAGTGGTATTACGAAACCCCGCCGCGGATGAAATTCGACGCCCTCCTGCGGATCATCGATTTCCACGCCTACCGTTCCGGCATCATTTTCTGCAACACGCAGCGAACGGTGGACGAACTGGCCGATGACCTGCAGGCGCAGGGGATTCCGTCCGACCGCTTGCACGGCGGCATCGCCCAGGCCCAGCGCACCCGCGTGATGAACAAATTCAAGGCCGGCGGGTTTGATTTCCTTGTCGCCACCGACGTGGCCGGGCGCGGCATCGATGTGGATGACCTCGAATTGGTCGTGAATTTCGACCTGCCCTACGATCCCGAGGATTACGTCCACCGCATCGGGCGCACCGGCCGGGCCGGCAAGCAGGGGGTGGCTGTTTCCCTGGTCACCGGACGCGACGTGCACAAAATCCGGTTTCTCGAGAAGTTCACCCATTCCACCATCCGCCGCGGGAAGCTGCCCACGGCCGGTGAAATCGGCGAGAAACGCACCGATGCCCTGCTCGAGCGCGTGCGTCAGACCATCGAATCCGGGAGCGCCAAAGCCCAGATGGTCCACGTCGACCGTCTGCTCGAAGAAGGCGCCGACTCGACCGAGGTGGCCGCCGCGCTCTTCCACATCATGCAAGGCGGCGAACCAGTTGCCCCCGCGGCCCAGCCGGCGGAAATTTCCCGCCCGGCTCCCGAGCGCGGTCCAACCAATGTCTCGGTATCGCCGGACGAACCCCCGCGCAAAGCGAAGCCCGGCCAAGCGTGGCTACGTCTCGCCATCGGCCGGGGCGCGGTGAAAAATCCGCGGGACATCGTCGATTTGCTGGTCGAAGGCGCCGGCCTCGCGGCCCGCGAAGTCGGTTTCATCGCGCTGGGCGACGAAGCAAGCTACGCCGAAGTGCCCTTTGATTTCGCCAAAGGACTCTCCCCCGCAGGCAACGCGCTCCCCACCTCGCGCGGCGACATCGCCGTCTGGCCGGTGGGCGCCGCGCCGAAGAAGAAGCGGCGCTGACCGACTCCGGGCCCGAGCGCGATGAGCGGTGCCTGCGACTAGATTGCCCCGGCGACTTACCGCTGATCGGTGGTCTGGGCGTCGTCCGATCCGGTCAGCTCATTCCTGGCCTCTTTCACCGCGGTTCGGCCGAGCAATTTGGAGGCGATTTTGACCGGCGGCGGCGCGGCACAGCCGGTGACGAATTCGATGGCGAGGATGAGAGCGGCGTTTTTCATGAGTCGTTTTTGTCTAAAGAACACAACCTTGTCAGCAACCAGGTGCCGCGGTGCAGCATGGAGCAGGGAGCGAAGCGACCAGGAAAGGGCGGTCGACTCACTCTTACGGCATTAGCAGCACCGACTCACTCGGATCGGCTGCGAATTCCTCGATCGCTGCCCGGCAGTTCCGCAGACAGTCGAAGATGGTCTCCGTGCTGCAGTTACCCAAACGAAGCCAGATCACTTTCGGCGGATAGCCGTGCAGCACGCTCAAGTCATAGTAGTCGGAGTCCTTCGAGACGATGCAGCAGCCTTCGTCTTTCGCCCGCCTCCAGACGGACAAATCATCAGCCGCGCCCAAGTCGATATCGTGGACATGGGCCGAGGCCGGATAAATATCCGCCAGCTGCGCGACGAGCGCCGGTGATAGATTCTCGTCGTAGAGCAGTTTCACGCGGCAACGGCGTGGGCCGTGCGGCGCCCGGCCTCCGCGGCGTAAGCGAGACAGGCGCGAATGTCTTCCTCTGTGAGATAGGGAAAGTCGCGGAGGATATCCTCATGCGACATGCCCGAAGCCAGATACTCGAGCACATCGTGCACGGTGATGCGCAGACCGCGGATGCACGGTTTGCCCGAGCGCTTGCCCGGTTCGATGGTGATGATTTCCGAATAATCCATCGGTCTTTTAGAAGACTAGCCTGTCCGTGGCTCCCCCGCAAACCGGATTCCGTCGCTCGTTGTCGTCTGTCGGTCGGCCTTTTACCCCTCGATCCGCTACGCCTCGGTGACGTCGGATTGGTCGACGGCTGTTTCGGGGACGGTGTGGCCGAGCGCGAGCCGTTGGCGGAGCATTTGCTCGCTTTCCGGCGAACACTGGAAAGTAACGCCGATGCCGGGGAGCTGTCCGGAATACCGGCCCTGCGACTCTTGGCACGGGAGCTTTTGAGGCTGCAGGAGGAGCAACGCCACGCGCTGAGCCGCGAGCTGCACGACAATATCGCGCAATTGCTGGCGGCCACCACCAGCCGCATCGCTCTGGCCCGCACCAACGCGACCTCGAAGGCGCTCCGCAAAGAACTGGCCGAGGTGCGTGAGGCTTTGGAGCACACGCTGCGGGAGGTCGGCGAGCTGGCACGCCGGCTGCGTCCGGCCCCGCTGGACCACGCCGGTTTGGGCGCCGCGCTGGAAAAGCATGCAGCCGCTTTCCGCGAGAGGGTGCCGCTGGATCTCACGGTGGAGTGCCATTTGCCCGCGGCCGACCGGCTCGACGTTGACCGTGCTGCGAATCTGTTCCGCATTGCGCAGGAGGCGCTGCACAATATCGAGAAGCATGCCCGGGCAACCGCCGCGCGGTTGGCCCTGCTCGAAAGGGATGGCAACATCATGCTGGAGATCGCGGACAACGGGTGTTCCTTTCATCCCGACCAAGCGACGGAGGCGCAGCAGAACGGCCGTTTGGGTTTGCCCGGGATGCGCGAACGCGCGGAAATGCTCGGCGGTTCGCTGGAGATCAAGGCCGACCCGGGAAATGGCACGGTGGTCCGTGCCACGGTTCCGCTGGCCGCTGGTGATGATGGCGCTCTTCGCGGATAATCGGTGGCCGATCCGGGGTTTGCGCGGCGGAGATAAAGGTTCCGGTGCGGACCGCCCGTCTCTACAAAGGGCGGTATGAAGACCGGCTTTGTGCACTTGGCCGCGGGCGTGGCCGCCGTGGTCTTGGCGGGTTGCGCTTCGGTGAGCGTGAAGGAAGACAAATGGTCGCAGGAAAAGTTGGTCCTGCCGAAGCGGGTTTACGTGAAGGATTACGACGTGCCGGCCGACGTTCTCGCGGTGGACCGCACCGGGGAAGAGTTGGAGAATTTCCGCAAGGAAACGGCGGGCAACTTCACCGCGGAACTTTGCCAGCGGATCAGCAAGCGCATCGCGCCGGCCGTTCCGCTGGTTGATGGTGTTCGTCCGGAACCGGGCAGCTGGGTTGTCGAAGGACGCTTCTTGCGGCTGAACCAAGGGAGCCGTTTGCTGCGCAGCCTGGTCGGACTCGGCGCCGGTGGAACGAAGATGGACGCGCAGACGACCGTTTCGGCGGTGGGTGCGCGTGGGGCCAAGAAAGCGATTGCCGAGATCGAAACAACTGGAGGGTCGAATGCCGAGCCGGGCATGCTCACTTTCCCGACGCCGATCGGCGGCGGGATCCGGGCCGTGGTATCTCTCGCCAAGACTGGAGTCACGGCGGACCAGCGCCGCACGGCGCGGATGATCACCGCGGCGATGGCGGAGAAGTTGGAGACGCAGGGCTACGATTTGCCGGGTAAGAAGGAGAAGACCAAGAGGTTGGGGGCGCCAACCACGGGAGGAGATTAGAGCGGCTTAAAATTTACCGTAGCCGCGGCACTCTGTGCCGCGAACCTATGGATTCGTCGGCGGGGACGCCGCCGCTACAGTGAAATGTAGCGGCGCCGTCCTCGGCGCCGGAAAGAATAGCGGCCACAACATTTTCTAAAGTGCTCTAGTTTTTCGCGGCGGCGCCGGCGGCGCGAGGCTCATCCGGCGCGGAGCGCGTCGAGAAGGTCCCCGAGGGGAACGGAAGCGAAACGGGTGGCGGTGTCGGAAACGGCGTAGGGAAGAATGAGCGTGTCGTGGTGAACGAGGCTGCCGCAGGAGTAGACGACATTCGGCACGTAGCCTTCGCGTTCGTCGGGGGCCGGGCCGAGGAGGGGATCTTTGAGGCGTCCGAGAATCCGGGAGGGATCGTCGCGGTCGAGGAGGACGGCGCCGATGCAGTATTTGCGCATGGGGCCGACGCCATGGGTCAGGACGAGCCATCCGGCCTCGGTTTCGATGGGCGAACCGCAGTTGCCGAGCTGGGTGAATTCCCAGGGCTGCGAGGGGCGGATGATGACCTTTGATTCATACCAGAAATACGGATGATCGGAGAACATGAGGTGGATATTCTCCCCGTCCTGGCGTCCGAGCATGGCGTAAAGGCCGTTGATTTTGCGCGGGAAGAGGGCCAGGCCTTTGTTGGTCACGGCGGGTCCGTTGAGGGTGCTGACGCGGAAAGCGCAGAAGTCGCGCGTCTCGACGATCTGGGGAAAAATCGTGCTGCCGTTGTAGGCGGTGTAGGTCGCATAGTAGACGACGGCCCCGTCGTCGTGCCGGAAACGGACGAACCGCGCGTCTTCGATGCCGTTGCTCTCGAGGGGGGAATAGGGAAAGAGGACCTTTTCGGCCATGCGCAGGCCGTCTTTGAAGCGCACGGTGTAATTCGCTTCGGCGAGGTAGAGAGCCTGTTCGCCGGCGCGGATGACTTCCGATGGCACGTCCTCGCGGCGGAGGCGCGCGACCCGGGCGACGAGTTCGCCCATGTGGAAGGTGTCGGACAACTCCGACGTGGCGCGTTTGACCGCGTCGTGTTCGATGCCCATTTCGTGCAGTTTGCGCCGGAAGAGGGAGAGGTCGTAGCCGGCGGCGGGTTCGGGTCGGGGCGAGTGGACGAAGCGGGTGACCGGATCGAGGCGCACGGTGCCGTCCGGCGCGGCGATGCCGGAACGGAAGGTGATGGACGAGATGTGTCCTTCGCCGGTGGCGCGGAGACTGAGGATGAAACGCAGTTCGCCGGGTCCGAGGCCGGACTGGTCGGGGGCGGGGACGATGCTCGGATTGAAGAGGGCGCTGGATTCGAGGGAATACTCGTTGGTGAAATACGAACCGATGAGAAGCCTGCGCGGTTCGCTGACCGCGCCGTCGACCGGGAGGAGCGGGGCCATCTTATTGTAGCGGTCGAGGAAAATGGCGCGGATGTCCTCGTGCCGGTCGTGGAATTCGTGCAGGACACTTTCCAGGGTGGTGGCGACCGCGGCGTCGTCGAGAAGGAGGACGCGGGCGAGGATGTCGAGGAGGCGGCGGCTGGGTTCGGCGTGGCCGGTCGGCTTGACGATGACGGAGGCCATGAACGGGCGGAGCAGCACGCGCCGGGCGTCGGGACGGAGTTCGAGCGGTTGACGAAGGAGGTTCATGGCTCTTGGTGCCGGTCGGCCTGGAAGGCGGCGCTGGCGTTGTCGAGGGCTTTCATCTCGGCGAGGGCCAGCCAGAAGGAGAGGGTGGATTCGGCGCCCTGGTTCTGATTGGACCGGTTGGGATGGAGTCCATCACGGCAGCCGCCGGACGCTGCATCGTAGAGAACTTCGCCGAGGTCATTGGTGCCGAGGAACCAGTCGAAGCTGCGGGTGGCTTCGGCCCGCCAGTGCCGGTCCCCCGTGGTGTTGAAGGCTTCGATGCAGGCGCTGACGGCAGCGGCTGCTTCGATCGGTTGCTGGTCGAATTCCGCGGGGGCGCTTCCCTTGGGCCAGAAGCCGTTGGAGCCGACGGGGCGGAAGCAGCCGCCCTCGCCCCGCTGGTGGTCCATGAGCCAGCGCAGGGAGCGGAGGCCGGCGTCGCGCATCTCGTCGTGGCCGGTCCAGCGTCCGGCCAGAATGAGCGCGTGGCTGAGGCGGGGATTGTCATAAGCGACAATGTCCTCGAACCAAGGCCAGTCTTCCGTGGCGGTGCGCCGCCAGAGTTCGAAGAGGCGGGTGGCCAGGTCTTCGCGGAGGCGCGCGGCGAGCAGGTCGCCGTCGAGGGTACGCAGGTACTCGTGCAGTCCGAGCACGGCGAAGGCCCAGGCGCGCGGGGAGTGGAAGGATTCGACGGCCGGCAGCGCATCCTCGAAAAGCGGCGCAGCCCAGGCGCGAAGGCTCTCGCTGCGGGTGCGGCCGACCACGGCGCCGAGAGCCCACAGGGCGCGGCCGTGGCTGTCTTCCGACCCGTGCCGCTCGAGCCACTTCCGGTCGAAGCTCATGAAGTTGCGGAAGCGGGCGGTTTCGCGGACGAAGGCATGCTGCAGGAAGGCGGCGTAGGCGGCGCGGGCGAGACGCACTTCGGCCGGGCACTCGTCGAGTTCCTCGAGCAGGACAGACAGAAGAAGGGCGCGGGCGTTGTCGTCCGTGCAATAGCCGTGGTCGAACCAAGGCACGGTGAAGATGGCGTGCTGGAAGATCCCGGTGCTGTCGGTCATCCGCAAGAGATGGTCGAAGCGCCAGGGCGGGAGGTGGGAGTGCTCGCCGAGCACGGCGGCCGCCTGCGGCTGATGGTTGCGGCGGGTTTCGTAGTTCTCGCAGGCTTGCCCGAAGACCCCGGCGTAGGCCTTGGCCACCTCGGGCCAGACCATGTGGCGTCCGGAGAGGTAAGCCTGCTTGCGGACGGCGTTGAGACTTTTCTCGTCGTCGAGCAGGGTGTTGACCGCGCCGGCCACCGCCGCGGCATCGCGGAAGGGGATGAGGACGCCCGCGCCGTCGGCGAGGAGTTCGGCCGCGTGCCAGTAGGGGGTGGAGACGACGGCTTTGCCGGCGCCGTAGCAATAGGACAAAGTGCCCGAGGTGATCTGGGCTTCGTTGAGGTAAGGTGTGATGTAGATGTCGGCCGCGCCGATGTATTCGACGAGTTCCGCGCTGGAGACGTAGCGGTTGACGAAGATGACATTTTTGTCCACCCCGAGCCGCCGGGCCATGCGTTCGAGCTGGAGGCGGTAGTTCTCGCCCTCCTCGCGCATGAGGTTCGGATGCGTGGCACCGAGCACGATGTAGACGAGGCGCGGGTGGCGCGCGACGATTTCGGGCAGGGCCTGGATGACGTATTCGATCCCTTTGTTGGGCGAGAGCAGGCCGAAGGTGAGCATGACGGGCCGGCCGGCCACTTCAAACTGGTCCTTGTAGAAACTGGGGTCGGTGAAGGCGGTGTCGGGGATGCCGTGGGGGATGACCGAGAGTTTGCCTTCATCAACCCCGTAGAGGCTGAGCAGCATGCCGCGGGCGCGTTCTGCCATGACCACGACACGGGAGGAAAGGTCGAGGAGTTCGGTAAAGACGCGCCGCTGGTCGGCGTCGGGATTTTCCAGCACGGTGTGCAGGGTGGTGATCACGGGCATGCGCACGCGTCGGAGCAGGGCGAGGAGGTGGCTGCCGGCCGCACCGCCGTAGATGCCGAACTCGTGTTGCACGCAGAGGGCGTCCATGTGCGCGAGATTGAGGAAGTTGGCCGCGCGGACGTAGGAGGCCACGTCGGGCTGGGGAATTTCGAAGCGGACGGTTTCCGGGTAGGCGTAGGCCCCGGGGCGGTCGGACACCGCGATGACGGGGCAGCTCCACTCCGGGTTGGCCGCGACCGCCGATTCGCGCAGGTCGCGGGTGAAGGTGGCGATCCCGCACTGGCGCGGCGGATAGTCGCCGAGAAAGGCCACTTTGGTCACAGGAGATGGAGAGGCCATTCGTCCCCATTGTCGTCGGGTGGACCGAATGGCCAATGGTAAAGTTCGGAGTGGTCGGGAAACTAGGCACGCTGACGACGGATGCGCCGCCGCCCGCACGGCGTGTCGCAGTCAGTATTTGAGCACCTTGGCGAGGAAGCGCCGGGCGACTTCCGACTGGGGGGCGGTGAAAAACTGGTGCGCGGAAGCTTGTTCGAGGATGCGACCGTTGCCGAGAAAGGCGATTTGATCGGCGACGGTCCGGGCGAAATTCATGGCGTGGGTCACGAGGATGAAGGTGCGGCCTTCGGCTTTGAGGTCGGCGATGACTTCGAGGACTTCGGCGGTCATCTCCGGGTCGAGGGCGGAGGTGGGTTCGTCAAAAAGGAGAAGCTTCGGACGAATGGCCACGGCGCGGGCGATGGCGACGCGTTGGCGTTGTCCGCCGGAGAGCTCGGCCGGACGTTTGTGGCCGTGTCCTTGGAGATGCAGACGTTCGAGAAGTTCTTCCGCGCGGCTGCGGGCTTCATCGGGAGTCAGTCCGTGGACGGCGGTGAGGGGGAGCATGATGTTGGCCAGAGCGTCGAGATGGGGAAAGAGGTTCCACGATTGGAAGACGGTGCCGATGTTGCTGCGGTAAAGGCGGAGAGATTTGCCGTTCGCCGGCACGGGTTCATGGTCGACGCTGAGGGAGCCCTCCTCGGGGGATTCCAATCCGCCGATGAGGCGCAGGAGAGTGGATTTGCCGCCGCCGGAGGGACCGAGCAAAGCGAGAACGTGGGGGAAATCGAGCGTGGCTGTGACGTCGTCGATCACGGTGTGATCGCCGTAGCGCTTGGTGACGTTTTGGAAATGCAGGAGCATTGCTAGTTGAGGGTTGAGAGACGAGGGTTGAGGGTTTGAAGGGTCAGGCGGTCAGAGACCGCCGCGACAAGTGCAGGAGATTTTCTCTCAACGCTCATCCCTCAACTTTCAACTTTCTCTCACGTTTCATAGCGGAATTTGTGTTCGAGATGCCGGGCCAGAAGAGAAACGGGGAGCGTCAGAGCGAGATAGCCGACGGCGAGGGGGAGATAGCTTTCCAGCGTGCTGTAAGTGGCAGAGTTGACTTGTTGGGCAGCGAGGGTGAATTCGCTGATGCCGAGGATGGAGAGGAGGGAGCTGTCCTTGATGATCGAAGCGGCTTGTCCGGCCAGCGGGGGCATAACGTGACGGATGGCCTGGGGAAAGATGACGTGGCGGTAAGTTTGCCAGCGGGTCAGGCCGATGGCGCGGGCGGATTCCAGTTGGGATCGGCCGATGCTCTCGATGCCGCTGCGGACCATTTCCGCGATGTAGGCGCCGCTGAAGATGGCCAGAATAACGATTCCGGCGGTGTAGCGGTTTTGCAGGCCCACGGCGTCGGCGACAACGTAGAAGAGGATGAGAAGCTGGACGAGCAGCGGGGTTCCCCGGATGAGTTCGACATAGCCGGTGGAGAGCCAGCGCAGCGCGGGGTAGGGGGCGCGGCGTCCGAGGGCGGCGAGGAGTCCGAGCAGGACGCTGAGCACGAGGGCGGCGGCGGAGATCCAGATGGTGTTGAGCCAACCGCGCCAGAAAACTTCGCGGTAGGCCCAGACGCCGGACCAATTCCAACTGAGCGCCTGCAGGATGGCGAAGCACGCGGCGGCGAGGAGGGCGGCACCGAGGAGTACGGAGATGACCGCGTTGATGGTGTGGTGACGGGTCATGGGGGGAAATGCGACCGGCGGTCATAGACCGCCGCTACAAGTTGGCGGATTTTGCGGCGCACCAGAGGGTGTCGAGATCCTCGGGTTTTAGCTCTTCGAGTTTTTGGTTTTGCGCGGCGGCGGAGGTTTCCATGTGTTGGAAGCGGGCGATGAAGCGTTGGTTGGCGTGTTCGAGGGCGAGTTCGGGCTCGACGCCGAGTTTGCGGGCCATGTTGACGGCGGTGAAGATGAGGTCGCCGAGTTCGTGCTCGAGGGCCGGGCGGTCGCCGGACTCGATTTCGACCGCGAGCTCGGCGAGTTCTTCACGGAATTTGTCGATGACTCCGGCCGTATCCGGCCAGTCGAAGCCGACGCGGGCGGCCTTTTTCTGGATGTTGGCGGCGCGGATGAGGGCGGGGAGGGCGCGCGGGATGCCGTCCATGATGGAAGCGCGGTCGCCTTTTTCCTCGCGTTTGATTTGCTCCCACTGGCGGAGGACCGCTTGGGTGTCGCCGGCATCAACGTTGCCGAAAACGTGGGGGTGGCGGCGGATGAGTTTCTCGCACGTCTCGCGGGCGGCGTCCTCCAAAGTGAAGGCTCCGCGTTCGGCGGCGAGATCGGTGTGGAAGACGACTTGGAGGAGGAGATCACCGAGTTCTTCGCGGAGGTTGGCGTCATCCGCGTTGCTGATGGCGTCGATCGTTTCGCAGGCTTCCTCGAGGAGTCCGGCGCGGAGGGATTCGTGGGTTTGCTCGCGGTCCCAGGGACAACCTTCGGGCGAGCGGAGGAGGCTGACGATGGCGCGGAGGCGGGCGACGGGTTCGGCCGGGAGTTTATCTAGATGCGCCATTGCTCCTTATGGCTGCCGCGGAGGTCGGTCACTTCACCGGCGCTGTTGACCGAGACATACCAAGTGAGCGCGGTGGCGGCCAGGATGGTGACCAGCAGGACGCCGCCGACCAGCCACCCGGGGAGTTCGCCCACGGCGAGAGCCTGGTAAAAGGCGGACCACGAAGTGATGGGCGGGCTGGCGTGCATGAAAATTTTGGTCATCCACGCGACGATGATGATGGCGATGATGAAGACGTAGTTGCGTTTGAGCCGGCGACCGACGGCTTCCAGTTTGCTGATCTTGAAAGAGGGAAGGATGAGATCCTCGCAGACCAGCTTTTGCCAGTCGCCGCCGAGGAGCTTGGGATTGCGGGAAACGGTGGCGACAAGGAAGTGGGACTCGATCATGCGGACACGACCGCGGAAAGCGTCATAGAAGCGGTAACGTCGCGCTTCGATCCACAGCATCATCCAGACGATGATGAGGTTGAAAAAGAAGATGATGTGGGGGATGTCGCGGAAGGAGAAGGCCACGGTGACGATGGTGGTGGTGCTGGTGATGGCCCAGGTGGTGGTGATGTCGAGGCGTTGGCGCCAGACCATGATGCGTCCGAGTTCGCCGCGGTAAAAGTGGGCCATGGCGTTGACGTAGCACGGGTCGTGCAACTCGTCGCCGTTGGTGCGGGTGATGGAGCGGTCGCCGTCCATGGGATCAGCGTCGCTCCCGTTCGAGCAGGAGCGCGCGGGCCCGCTCAAGTTGCTCGCGCTCGCGCCGGGTCAGACTGGCGAGCCCGTCGCGGGAAATTTTTTCGAGAAGCGGATCGATGATGCGGTGGGGGTCGACGGGTTCGGCGTCGGGGTCTTTGACCACGCGCAAGCGCGGGCGGCCGGCGCGTCCGGCGGCGGGGCGGAAGCGGGACATGAAGTCGAGCTTCATGGCCGACCCGTGACGGATGGCATAGTAGGCGAGGAAAGCGGTGGCGAGGAGGACGAGCATCTGGGGCCAATCCCGGCCGGCGAGGAGTTGGAGGGAGGAAAGTCCGAGCAAAACCCAGGCGAAAACCTTGGCCGGGATCTGGAAGAGGAGCTGGGCGCCCGGGTAGAGCGCGGCAAAGGCGAGGAAGACGGCGAAATTCGCCCACCCGTGGGAGAGGGTGAAGATTTGTCCGGTAACCAGCGCCGCCGCGAGCAGCAGCGAGGGGCCGAGGAGCAGGAAGCCGAGGTAGAGGCGGACAAATCCCTTGCGCCCGAGGTATTGCTCCACGTCGCGGCCGAAGATGTAGACCATGACCAGCGAGATGATGAACCAGGGGTCGGGGGGATTGACGAACGCGTAGGTGAAGCAGCGCCAGATTTCCCCGTGGCGGAGGGCGTCTTCGGTATTGAACTGGAATTTCCCGAGGAGTCCGTCGGCGCCGGACGCCAGTGCAACCGCGACCCCGATCATGGAGAGGACATAGAGAGCCACGATGATCGTCGTGGCATAGACCGGAACGCGGCCGACCCAAGTGATCGGGTCATAGTTTTCGGAGCTGCGGTGCGTGATCACGGAAAACCAAAGACTAGCGCCCTTCGGGCGGGGGGACAAGAAGTTGAGAGTTGAGGGATGAGGGTTGAGGGAGGGGATTCCGGACCTGAGTGAAAACGGGCCAGCCGACCCTACGGGGGAAGTTGCAGGCGTTTGATGGGTTTGAGGTAGGTGGTGAGTTGTCCGCGGGGCACGCGAGTGGAGGTCCCGTCGGTGTCGAAGATGCGGTCCCAGCAGCGCTCGAAGCAGTGCGGGGCGAGGGGGGACGAGACGGAGAGATTGCGGGCGTTCCGATAAAAGGCCGCGTCGCGTCGTTGGGCGGCGGGGCGGGTGACGATGAATTGGGCGCCGACGAAGAACCGGTAGGCTGCGGGTCCGGGGGCGCCGAGTAATTGTTGATGAAAATCGTCGAGGGGAAGTTCGCGGCGTTCCGGGTTTTTGCTCCAGGGGACGAAGAGGCGTTGTCCGCGCGGGTCGTCGGTGTCGGCGAGGAAGCCGAGCCAGTGGAAGTCGGGGACAGCGAAAGACCCCTCGGCCAGGGAGCGGAGAATTTTGTGAAGATCCGGCGCGTGGTCGAAGGGGCGGCCTTGGACAAAGACTGTGAGGTCGGCGAGGCTCTCGTGGCGCTCGGTGAGATGGTGCAGGTAGGTGTGGGCTTCGCGGCCGGTGTTGGGGAGCGTGATGGCGTGGGGGAGGCTGCCGCTTTTGTCATAGACGGTGACAGCAAAAGCCTGCGGCACGCGCCGGAGCCAGGCAACGTTTTCGGCATGACGGGCGACGACGAGTTCAAGCCGCGGTTGCATGGCGTGGGGCAGCGAATGATTGTGCGGCGATGGTTATGGTGTTGGCGTGCAGTCGCGCGGTCATGCCCGGTTCGCGGTGGTAGCCGCCGCCGTAGAGGACAACGAGCGGGAGGCGGCGCTCAAGGCACCAGTCCACGACGAGTCGGTCCCGGGCGACCATTGCCTCCGTGGTCAATCGCATCTGGCCGAAGCGGTCGTTTTCGTGGACGTCGGCTCCTGAGATCCAGATGACAAGACCGGCGGGAAATTGGTCGAGTGCGGACGGGAGGGTGCCGGCGAGGGCGGCGAGGTAGTCGTCGCCCGAAACCTCGCGCGGGAGTCCGACGTCGAGGCTGCCGGATTCTTTGGCGCTGGGGTAATTTCGTTCGCCGTGGATCGAGTAGGTGAAGACGCGGCCGTCACCGCGGAAGATGGCATGGGTGCCGTTGCCTTGGTGCGCATCGGTGTCGGCGACGAAAATGCGGAGATCCGGTTGCGTCTCGTGCAAGTCGCGGATGGCGACAGCGACATCATTGAGCACGCAATAGCCGAGGCCGCGTTCGGGAAAAGCGTGATGCGTGCCGCCGGCCAGGTTGGCGGCCATGCCGTGGGCCAGCGCGTGATGGCAGGCGGCGACGGTGGCGGCGGTTTCGAGGGAGGAGCGGTGGAGCAGCCGCGGTTGCCAGGGGAGTCCAAGCTTGTAAACCTCGGTGTTGTCGAGCGTGCCGTGGGCCAGTTTGAGGAGATAGTCGCTGGTGTGGACGCGGAGGAGTTGGCGGTTCGACGCCGGTGCGACCGGGCTGATCCGGACGGGCACATTTTCCGCGACGAGCAGGTCGTTGGCCTGCGGGAATTTTTCCATGGGGAATGGATGTCCGACCGGCAGCGGAAGAAAGAAATCCGGATGATAAAAGCAGCGCAGGCGCGGCGGCATGGCGGAAAGGATGCAAGGAGGGAGTTGGCGCGGCAAACCATCTGATGCATCTTGGCCACCGCATGGATTGGATCTCGCGCGATCAATGGGCCGCCCGGGCTGGGGAAAAGACGGACGCGCACCGGCTGGCGAGCGGGAGGGATGGATATTTGGATCGCTACGGGGACTGGATCCTTTGGAGCGGTGGCCAGGCGCCCCGGGTGGAGGTTTTGCGTGGGGAGTTGCTTGGACGTTACGGGTTCGCGGCGCGGGGGTATCTGGCTCGCGAGTTGGTCCGAAAGGCTTCGGAACAAAGGCCGGCGGAATTGCTCGCCGGGGAGGAGCCCGGACAGATCGTGGTGCGCGAGAACGGGTTTTTTTACGAGGTCGAACCGGCCTCCGGGTATTCGTCGGGCTTGTTTTTGGACCAACGGCTCAATCGCCATTGGGTGGCCGCGCTGGGATCGAAGCGCATGCTCAATCTCTTCGCCTACACGTGCAGCTTCACGGTCTGCGCCGCGGCGGGTGGCGCGGAGACGTGCAGCGTGGACGCGGCGAAGCGTGTGCTGGGGTGCGGGCGGGCGAATTTGCAACGGAACGGCATCGATCCGGCGGACGGCCACCGGTTTTTGACCGACGATGCGCTGAAAGTGGTGCCGCGTCTGGCCAAGCGGGGAGAATCTTTCGATCTCATCGTGCTCGACCCGCCGACCTTCGGGCGGGCGGATGGCCGGGTATTCCGGATCGAGAAAGATTTGCCCGGGTTGGTGCGCGACTGTTTCGAGATCCTTGCTCCGGGCGGATGGTTGCTGGTCTCCGGCAATTACGCGGAGTGGGATGCGCGGGACTTGCGTGCGGTCTGCGAGGAGTCGCTGGGGGGAGCGCGGTTCGCGACGGAAGCCGGACAGCTTCCCCCCGAAATCCCGCACGGGGCCGTTTCGTGGCGCGTGCGCAAGTCCGGATCGGAGTGACCGATTGGCGTTGCCGGGCGGCGGATCGGGGAGAAGAATCACGGCATGAACCGAACTGCGATTCTCCTCCTCGTTATGACAAGTGTGGTTTGGTCAGCGTGGGCCCGGGCGGCGGAACCAAAGCCGGTGCTGATGGTCCTGACCAGCCATGCCCAGTTGGGTGACACGGGCAAGCCGACCGGATTTTTTCTCGGTGAAGTAACGCATCCCCTCGAGGTCTTCGAGAAGGCGGGTCTGACGGTGGAGCTTGTCTCGATCAAAGGCGGTGAACCGCCGGTCGACGGGCTTGATTTGGATGATCCGGTCAATGCGCGTTATTGGAACGATCCGGCATTTCGCGCCAAGTTGTCCGCGACGAAGAGGCTGGCTGACGTCAACCCGACGGACTACGCGGGTGTTTATTTCTCCGGTGGCCATGGGACGATGTGGGATTTTCCGGATGACGAGGCGGTGCAAAGAGCGGCGCACGAACTCTACGAGGCGGGTGCACCGGTCGGCGCGGTTTGTCACGGTCCTGCGGCGCTGGTCAATGTGAAGCTCTCCGACGGCAGCTATCTGGTCAGCGGCAAGGAGGTCAGCGCCTTCACCAATGACGAAGAGGAAAAAGTCGGACTGACCAAGGTGGTCCCGTTTCTGCTCGCGACGAAGCTCGAGGAGCGGGGCGCGAAGCATCGGCCGGCGCCGGATTTCGAAAAGCAGGTGGTGGCCGGCGGGAATCTGGTTACCGGACAGAATCCTGCTTCAGCTGCCGGGGTGGCGGAGAAGATGGTTGAGATGCTGAAGGGGCAGCACTGATTCAAGCGGTTCAGTGTATGGACAATGTCCGGAAAAAGGTATACTTTGCCCCAGTGGCCGATACCTACACTGTCAAAACCGCGCAACAAAAGTTCTCCGCCGTGGTGCAAGAGGCGGCGGACCATCCGGTCACGATCACCAAGCAGGGCAAGGCGGTCGCGGTGATCGTGTCGATCGACCGCATGGAGGCCATCGCCGAGACAATGGAGATTCTGGCCGATCCGTCGGCCATGGCGGCGATCCGCGCTCACCGCGAGGGGCGCGGGATTTACCACGACGTTGCGAAATTGGACGAATTATGATCGCGGTGCGGGTGCGCGAGGAGGTCCTCGACTACTTGCGCAAGTTGCCGCCGGAACCGCGCCATGCGGTTCGCTTGGCGATCAAAGATCTGGCGCATGAACGCGGTGATATCCGCGCGTTGACTGACGACTTGGATGGCTTCTGCCGACTGCGGGTCGGAAGTTACCGCGTCATTTTCGAATACGAGATGATCGGCGGAAAGCGGACGGCGACCTGCGTTTTCGCCGGGGCGCGGCGCTGGGTTTACGAAGCCTTCCAGAGCCGGCTGATGGAATAATGTTCCGGCGGTCACAAACCGCCGCTACAACTCGGCCAACTTCGCTTTGATCGCGTCGAAGTCGGGCAGTTCGCGCGGGTCGTCGTGGGATTCGGCGTATTGGATGACGCCGTTTTTGTCGACGATGAAGGCGGAGCGTTTGGCCACACCGCCCATGGGGAGATTCAATTGCGGGGCGAATTGCTCGTAGGCGATGCCGTAAGCCTGGGCGACTTTGTGGTCATAGTCGCTGGCGAGGGTGACGGTGATGCCTTCCTTTTGTGCCCAGGCCTCCTGCGCGAAAGGGTTGTCGCCGCTGATGCCGAGGACGGTGGCGCCGGCGAAGTCGGCGAGGCCTTTCGAGACGGAGCAGAATTCGTCGGTGCAAACGCTGGTGTAAACCATGGGGAAGAACAAGAGGACGACGTTCTGGCCTTTGTGGTCGGAGAGTTTGACCAAGTTGAGGCCGTCGGCGGTTTTGGACGAGAGGGCGAAGTCGGGGGCGGTGGTTCCGGTGGTAAGCATTTGTTTAGTTGATAGATGAGGGTTGAGAGTTGAGGGAAAGAAGGACGGGGCGTCAAGGATGGGTCATGGCTTCGGGATTGACCCATTGGTCGAATTGTTCGCCGGTGAGGTGGCCGGAGGCGACGGCGGCGGCGCGGAGGCTGCTTTTTTCCTTGTGCGCCTTCTTGGCGATTTGCGCGGCTTTGTCGTAACCGATGTGCGGGTTGAGCGCGGTGACGAGCATGAGGGAGTCCTGCACGTAGTGGTTGATGCGCTCCATGTTTGGTTCGATGCCGAGGGCGCAGTGGTGGTTGAAGGAATGACAGGCGTCGGTGAGGAGGCGGACGCTGTGGAGGAAGTTGTGGATGATGACGGGCTTGAAGACGTTGAGTTCGAAGTTGCCCTGCGATCCGGCGAAGCCGATCGCGGCATCGTTGCCCATGACTTGGCAGCAGACCATGGTCATGGCTTCGCTTTGCGTCGGGTTGACTTTGCCGGGCATGATGGAAGAGCCGGGTTCGTTCTCCGGGATGGTCAACTCGCCGAGTCCGCAACGCGGTCCGCTGGCCAGCCAGCGGATGTCGTTGGCGATTTTCATCAGCGAGCAGGCGAGAGTCTTCAGGGCCCCGGAGGCGAAGACGAATTCGTCGTGCGCGGAGAGGGCGGCGAATTTGTTGGGATTCGAGGTGAAGGGGAGTCCGGTGAGGTCGGCGATTTTCTTCGCAGCACGGTCGCCGAATTCGGGGTGCGAGTTGAGGCCGGTGCCGACCGCGGTGCCCCCGATGCCGAGGGACATCACGCCGGGGAGGGTCATTTCGATACGCGCGAGGTCGGCGTCGAGAAGCGCGACGTAGCCGGAGAATTCTTGTCCGAGGGTGATCGGGGTGGCGTCCTGCAAATGGGTGCGGCCGATTTTGACGATGTCGGCGAAGGCCTTGGCCTTGGCATCAAGCGTGTCGCGCAGTTCGCGGACGGCGGGAAGGAGTTTGTGCACGACGACCTCGGCCGCGGCGATGGACATGGCGGTCGGGAAGGTGTCGTTCGACGACTGCGACATGTTGACGTGGTCGTTGGGATGGACCGGCGTTTTCGATCCCATCTCGCCGCCGGCCACTTCGATGGCGCGGTTCGAGATGACCTCGTTGGCGTTCATGTTGCTCTGGGTGCCGGAGCCGGTTTGCCAGATGCGCAGGGGGAAATGGTCGTCGAGTCGGCCGGCGATGACTTCGTCTGCGGCTTGCGCGATGAGCTCGGCTTTGTCGGCGGGGAGTTTGCCGAGGTCTTGATTGACGAGGGCGCAGGCCTTTTTGAGAACGCCGAGAGCGCGGATGAGTTCGCGCGGTTTGGTGTCGTCGCCGATGTCGAAATGGACGAGCGAGCGGGCGGTTTGCGCGCCGTAGTAGCGGTCGGCGGGAACCTCGATGGCCCCCATGGAGTCGGTTTCAGGGCGGGTTTTCACGGGCTGACGAAGGAAAGTGGTGCTCGGGGGACTTGAACCGTAAAGGGTTTACTCTGTAGAGGCCATCGCAAGTGGACGTCTCCGCTTCCTGATACGGTTTTGATCCTTAGTGCTTCAACAGTGTGGTTTTATCCCGCACTCGCCTAAGCGTCACTGCGAAAATCTTGCGGAGCGGCATCGGTTGCCGAGCCGGCGCAGTGGTGCAACGCGCTGGTGAAAGGTAATCGGACTGGAATATACTAAAATGGCGGGTGTTAGTAATGTCTTGCGGATTCCCAATGTAGTGCTAAACGTCAATGAATTAGTAGATAATTGACTAAAAGCCGATGCGTCTCCCAGAAACACCGCCCCGACTGAGCGATCTGCTGGCTGAGCCAAGGCCGCCAGAGCGGATGATGGAGCTTTTTTCCCTGGTGCGTCAGGCCAAAACGCAGCGGCATTACCTGCACTGGGACAAGCTGCAGCACTACACGCCGCCGCCCGGAGTCAGCCACCGCGAATGGTGGATGGTGCAGAAACTTTCACGAACCGATGCGCTGAAGCCGATTCCGCTTCACGACAAGATCCAGCGTCCGTTTCTTTTTGCCGTTCCCGAACTGGTGATGGAGGAGCTCCATGAGATCGACCTCGGAGCGGGAGGGCTCGTCAGTATCCCGGAGCCGATCACCAATCCGCAGACCCGCGACAGGTATTTGGTGAGTTCGTTGATGGAAGAGGCTATCACCTCCAGCCAGCTCGAGGGGGCCGTGACGACCCGAGAGGTGGCCAAGGAAATGATCCGCTCGGGACGCAAACCGCGCGATACCAGCGAGCAGATGATCTTGAACAACTACGCGACGATGCAGCGGATCCGGGCTTTGAAAGAGTCGCCGCTGACGCCCGAGGTGGTTTTTCAGATCCACCGTTTGGTGACGGAAAAAACACTGGAT
>CAZEYV010000017.1:0-7071 GCA_964516705.1 uncultured Chthoniobacter sp. | reverse complement strand
TTCGTCGTGCTGCGGAAGAGGTTGCCCAGCACCTCGCCGCGGATGCGGTCCATCAGCTCGACGAACATCTTGTAAGCCTCGCTCTTGTATTCGACGAGCGGGTCTTTCTGTCCGTAGGCGCGCAGATAGACGCCCTCGCGGAGTCCGTCCATGGCATAAAGATGCTCCTGCCAGAGGCGGTCGATGGCGTTGAGCAGGATGTAGCGCTCGAGCATTTTCAGCGCGTCACCCTGTTCGTGCCCGGCCTTCAACTCGTAGGCGGCTTTGATTTTCCCGACGAGAAACTGTCCGTTCTCCTCGACCGAGCGCGTCTCGAATTGCGCGGTGTCTTTCTTCAGGCCGAGCGGGAAGGTCTGGTTGACCCACTGGAGAAGGTCGTCGTGGTCCGGTTCGCCCTGTTCGCCGGGCGCGAGGAGGTCCTCGACTTTCTTCGGCACCATCTCGTCGATCACTTCGTAGACCATGGCCCGCGGATTGTCCGTCTCGATGGCCTCGTTGCGGTAACCGTAGATGACCGCGCGCTGCTGGTTCATCACGTCGTCAAACTCCAGCGTGCGTTTGCGGATCAGGTAATTGCGCTGCTCGACGCGTTTTTGCGCCGTCTCGACGCTCTTGTTGAGCCAGGGATGCTCGAGTTCCTCGCCCTCCTCCATGCCGAAACGCTCCATGATCTTGGTCATGCGGTCGGCCGCGCCGAAGTTGCGCATGAGGTCGTCCTCGAAGCTGACAAAAAACTGCGAGCTGCCCGGGTCGCCCTGGCGCGCGCAGCGTCCGCGCAGCTGACGGTCGATGCGTCGCGATTCGTGGCGCTCGGTCCCGATGACGTGGAGACCGCCGAGATCGGACACCCCGGAGCCCAGTTTGATGTCCGTGCCGCGACCCGCCATGTTGGTCGAAATGGTCACGGTGCCCGGCTGGCCGGCGCGCGAGACGATCTCGGCCTCCTGCAGGTGGAATTTGGCATTGAGCACGTTGTGCGGGATCTTCTCGCGCTTGAGCATGCGGCTCAAAAGCTCCGAGGACTCGACGCTGGCCGTGCCGACAAGGACCGGTTGCTGCGCCGTGTGCCGCTTGCGGATCTGCTCGATGACCGCGTTGTATTTCTCGCGGCGTGTCTTGTAGATCCGGTCGTTGGAATCCTTGCGTGACACCTGGCGGTTGGTCGGGATGACGACGACATCCAAGCCGTAGATGTCGTGGAACTCGTTGGCTTCGGTCTCGGCCGTGCCCGTCATGCCGGCCAATTTCTCGTAGAGACGGAAGTAGTTCTGGATCGTGATGGTGGCCAGCGTCTGGGTCTCGCGGTCGATCTGCACGCCTTCCTTGGCCTCGACCGCCTGGTGCAGGCCGTCGCTCCAGCGGCGCCCGGGCATTTTGCGTCCGGTGAACTGGTCGACGATGAGGACTTTGTTTTCCTCGACAACGTATTCAACGTCCTTCTCGTAGAGACAGTAAGCCTTGAGCAATTGCGAGATGTTGTGGATCCGCTCGGCTTGCGAGTCGAAGAGTTGCTGCTTCTTCGCCTTGGCCTCGATCTTGTCCTTGTCGGAGAGCGAAGGGTCGAGGTCGATGTCGGTGAACTCGTTGATCAGGTCGGGCAAAACAAAGGCATCCGGATCGTCCGGGTTCATGAAGGAACGCCCCTTCTCGGTCAGGTCCGCCTCGTGCTGACGCTCCTCGATCGTGTAATAAAGCTCTTCCTTCAGCGCGACAAGCGCCTCCTTGTTCGTGTCCTGGTAGAAAGCCAGCTCGGCCTTGTCGAGCAGCCTGCGCATCTCGGGCTCTTCCATGAGGCGGAGAAGACCTTTGTTGCGCGGTTCGCCGAGTTTGACTTTGAACAACGCGCGGCCGGCCTGCTCGTTGTCGCCTTTTTCCAGAAGCTCTTTGACCTCGGTAACCAGGCGGCTGCAAAGCATGCTCTGTTTGCGCACCAACTGGTCGACCAGCGGCTTGAACCGGTCGTATTGGTGCGTCGAGACGGTGGCCGGACCGCTGATGATCAGCGGCGTGCGCGCCTCGTCGATCAGGATCGAGTCGACTTCGTCGACGATGGCGAAGTAGTGGCCGCGCTGCACCTGCTGCTCTTTCGAGGTGGCCATGCCGTTGTCGCGCAGGTAATCGAAGCCGAACTCGCTGTTCGTCCCGTAGGTGATGTCGCAGGCGTATTGCGCGCGGCGGACATCCGGCGGCTGGTCATGCTGGATGACCCCGACGGTCAGCCCGAGAAAACGGTAAATCTCGCCGACCCATTCGGCATCGCGGCGGGCCAGATAGTCGTTGACCGTGACCAGGTGCGCGCCGCGTCCGGCCAGGGCGTTCAGATAAAGCGGCAGGGTGGCGACAAGCGTCTTGCCCTCGCCGGTGGCCATTTCGGCGATGCGGCCGCTGTGCAGGACCATACCGCCGATGAGCTGGACGTCGAAATGGACCATCTGCCACTCGATGGGATGATCGACCACCTGGATGGTCCGGCCGCACAGGCGCCGCGCCGTGTTCTTCACTACGGCGAAAGCCTCGGGCAAAACGTCGTCGAGCGCTTTCTGCTGCTCCTGGTAATCTTCGATGGCCGAGATGCGCGCCTTCCACTCGGACGTCATGCGCCGCAGGTCGTCGTCCGGCAGCGATTGGTATTGCTGTTCGAACTCGTTGATCTTGCGCACGATCGGGGCCATGCGCTTGATCTCGCGCTGGTTTTTCGACCCGACGATTTTCTTGATGATGAAATTGATCATGCCTGCAAAAGACCCCGGTCCGGGAAAACCTTCAGAATATCCGGCCGGGCACCGCCCGCAAAGGAAATCGGACACTGTTGGGACTTGCCGCGGAGGGAAGCCTGCCTACCTTGGACGCCGCATGAAAAACCCGTCCGCTTTCCTGCTTCTTCTGGCCAGCCTGACCGCGCCCCTCGGGGCCCAGAATCCTCCCCCTCTCGTGCCCGCCGAGGCCAAGGATGCCATGGCCGCCTTCTCCAAAATGCTTCAATCGTTCACCGACGACACCAACAACCCGCTGGCCGCCCTCGGTGCACAAAAGCCGGTTGGGACCGGCGAACTCAAGGCCATGCTGCCGGCCGAGACAGACGGCTTGCGCCGGACCAACGCGCGCGGCGAAAAAACCGGCGCCTTCGGTGCGAATGTCGTCACCGCGACCGGCGAATACGGCGACGGGGAAGGACCCCGGGTGCAAATCAAGATCACCGACCTGGCCGCGATGGGACCGTTCGGTGCGCTGGCCGGATTCGGATGGATGCAGAGCGAAGTGGACAGCGAAGGCGACCACGGATACGAGCGCACCAGCACGCAAGGCGGCTTCAAAACACTCGAGAAATACACCAACGCCACCCGCTCGGGGACCATCACCGTGGTCATCGGCAACCGCTTCATCGTGGAAGTCGAAGGCCGTGACATCGACCCGACCCGCCTGCAAGCCTGCGCCCGCGCCTTCGATTTTGCCGCTCTCGACAACCTGGCCAAAAAGCCGGCCACCGAATAAAGCTTTCCGGATCAAGAAAAGGGAATGGAGCCATGGGGATTCGAACCCCAGACCTCCTCAATGCCATTGAGGCGCTCTACCAACTGAGCTATGACCCCTTGTGAGAAGCGAAGCAAAACTAGATCACAGCCGAATCGGTTTGGCAAGACCGCGGATCGGAGGTAAACGGGCGCGGCATGGCTTACTATCTGGTCAAACTTCTCGTCAGTGCCGGCCTCATCGTGGCCATCAGTGAAATTTCCAAACGCACCGGTTACCTCGGGGGATTGATCGCCTCCTTGCCGCTGGTCTCCCTGCTGGCCATCGGCTGGATTTGGTTCGAGACGCACGATGCGGTGAAAATCGCGGATTTCTCCCGCAGCGTTTTCTGGTTCGTCCTCCCCAGCCTGCTCTTCTTCGTGCTCCTGCCGTGGCTCCTCCCGAAGATCGGCTTCTATGCCGCGCTGACCGCGGCGTGCCTCGCCACCGCGGCGGGCTATGCCGTCATGGCCGCCGCCCTGGCCCGCGCGGGCATAAGTTTGTAGAGCAGCGTCGCCCGAGTGCTATAGTCCAGCGATGCCACGCCTCTTCTTAATTGCTCTTCTCGCCCTCCTTCCGGTGACCGCACCGGCGGCCGGACTGCCCTTGAGCGAAACATTCATCGGACAGGAAAAATTCCAGCAACTGATGAACCGCGGCTACCGTGCCGGCTGGGCCAAGCTTCCCCTCGGGGAACGGGTCAACAAATTCGCCCTCGCCCTGCGCGGCACGCCTTACGTGAACTACACGCTCGAGCTGCACGACACGATCGAGGCGCCGTCGGTCAACATGAACGGGATGGATTGCTGGACGCTTTTCGAAATCGCCCTTTGCATGGGCCGCCTCGTCGCCCTGCATCCCCCGCCCTACTCGCCGCAGGAAATGTTGCGGCTGATCGAGATGGACCGCTACCGCCACGGACGTTGCAACGGACGCTTCGACTCGCGCCTGCACCACCTCGAGGATTGGATCCAGGACAACGCAAGACGCAGCCTGGTCAAAGACATTACGCCTGCCCTCGGCGGCAAAAAGCTCCATCGCCGCATGGCTTACATGGGGAAAAAGCCGCACCTCTACCGCCAATTGCGCGCCGACCCTTCGCTCGTCCCCGCTTTCATCCGGATCGAAAACGAACTCTCCCGCCGCGGCATCACCTACGTCCCGCGATCGCAGGTTCCGCGCATCGAATCGAAACTGCGCAACGGCGACATCATCTGCATCGTGACCAACTGGCACGAGACCTACACCTCGCACGTCGGCCTCGCCTCCCGCGACAGCAACGGCGTCCTGCGCTTCCTCCACGCCTCGAAGAATCACCGCGAGGTCGTCCTCGACGACCGCTTGAGCGATTACCTCAAAAAGTTCAGCACGCACGCGGGCATCTACGTGGCCCGTCCGATGGATCTGCCCAACGCACCGCGCACCGCATCAGCGGATTGAAAACTTGTAGCGGCGCTCTATGAGCGGCGGGGCATTTTCCCGGTTTTTGTCCGACGCTCACCAAGCGCCCCTACAAAAACAGAAACCAGCGTCGCCGGGGATCCGCACACGGGCGGACAGGCGGGCGACGCTACATCAACCGACGATTTTCTCCCCCGCGATCAAATCATCCCAAGACTGACGCGCCCGCGCGACCAGGCACTTGTCGCCCTCGACGAGAATCTCGGCCGGCAAGCGACGCGAATTGTAATTCGAGGCCATGACAAATCCGTAAGCTCCGGCACTGAGCAGGGCGAGGCAGTCACCCGCGGCCACCTCGGGCAGTTCGCGGTCCTGCGCGAAAAAATCGCCGCTCTCGCAGACCGGGCCGACCACATCGACCGGACCGCGGGGCACGCCGGCGGATGGTTCTTTTAGCGGCACGATTTCGTGGTGTCCCTCGTAAAGAGCCGGGCGGATGAGATCGTTCATGCCGGCATCGGTGATGACAAAAGTTTTGGCCGGCGTGCGTTTCACATACTGCACGGTGGCGAGCAAAACGCCCGCGTTGCCGACGAGGCTGCGTCCGGGTTCGAGCAGAATTTTCAGACCGAGCGGCTGCAGCAGCGGCACCACGGCTTTGGCATAGTCGTCGAATCCGATGCGTTTGCTACCGTCTTCCTCCGCCCGCTTCCACCAATCGGGCGCACCGCTTTCCAGCGTGCCGCGGTAAATGATGCCAACCCCGCCGCCGATGCTGAAAAACTCTACGCCGTAAAGCGACTTCAATTCCTGCACGATCGGCACGAGTTTGGCCAGGGCTTCGACGAAGGGTTTGGTTTCGAGGATCTGCGATCCGATGTGCGTCTGGATTCCGCGGATCTGCAAATGCGGCAACTTGGCCGCCTCCGCGTAGACCCCGAGGATGCGGTCGATGCCGATGCCGAACTTGTTGTGGCTCTTGCCCGTCGAAATGTATTTGTGGGTTTGCGCGTCGACATCCGGATTGACGCGCAGAGCCACCGGGGCCTTTTTGCCCATCGCGCCGGCCACCTCGTTGATGAATTCCAGCTCCGGCTCGGACTCGACGTTGAAAGAATAAACACCTTGCTTGAGGGCGTATTCGATTCCCCCCCGCGTCTTGCCCCCCCCGGCAAAGGTACAATCATGGGCGCGCCCGCCCGCCTTGAGCACGCGGAACAACTCGCCGCCCGACACGATATCGAAGCCCGCCCCCTCGCGGGCCAGCAGGTCGAGCACGGCGAGGTTCGAGTTCGCCTTCATGGCGAAGCACACACGGTGGTCCAATCCGGCAAGCGCCTCATCCAGACGCCGGTAGTGCTCGCGGATCGTCTTCGCGCTGTAGACGTAGAGCGGAGTGCCGTGCTCGGACGCCAGGCGGGCGAGCGACACGCCCTCGCAATACAATTCGCCGTCGCGGTAGGAAAACTCGTGCATAAGCCGGTGGGGCCGGTCGCCGCGGCGACCGGCCGCTGGGATCAGTTGTTCCCGCGGAGGGCCCTCAGGATATAATGATCAAAGGAATAGCGCCCGGGACCGGCGATGAGCAGGGCGACAAATCCCGCGAGGTAGATGAAGGCCATCTCGCCATTGCCGTCGCCGACGAGACGTCCGCCGTGGATGGCAAAGAAGGCCACCGCCATGGTCACGACGAGAGGAATGAGGGCGAAGCGGGCGGCCAACCCGGCAACGAGCAGGACGGCGCAGAGGACCTCGGCGAAGACCACGAGGTTCAGGCTCATGGCCGAACCCACCCCGAGCGGATCCGGGAAGGACCCCGCTTTGTCGGCCATGCCTTGCACCTTGCCCCAGCCGTGGAGGAGAAGCATGCAAAGTCCCAACCACACCCGGAGAACAAGCAGGCCGACATCCTTGAGCCACTCCCCGCCGGGGCCGGTGATCCATTGAGCGTAAGATTTGATCATGCGCGGATTCTATCCGTCCCGCGCTTGAGCAGCGAAGAAAATAAATCCAGTTTGAGGCCATGGCCGCAAAACCCGAACCACGCCATATCCAGCGATGGGTGCGCCACGCCTCGGCCGCCCACGAGGATGCCTGGCGCGAGCGTCTCGCCTTTCTCGGCACCGGCCTGGTCATCCATATCCGCCCGGGAACCAAACT
>CAZEYV010000016.1:0-20252 GCA_964516705.1 uncultured Chthoniobacter sp. | reverse complement strand
GCCCGCGTTTTCGAAACGGTAGATGCGACTGTGTTCGAGGAAGCGCCCCACGATGCTGCGCACCGTGATGTTCTCGCTCACCCCGGGCAGACCGGGTCGCAGGGCGCAGATGCCGCGGACGAGAAGCTCGACTTTGACCCCGGCGCGCGAGGCGCGGTAGAGGGCCTCGATGATATCCTCCTGCACGAGGGCGTTGAGCTTGGCGTAAATGCCGGTAGGCCGGCCGGCGCGGGCGTTTTCGATTTCGCGGTCGATGAGACCGAGGATCTCCTTGTGCAGGTGCCAGGGGGCGACAAGGAGTTTGTGCGGCGGCGGCAACCGGGAGACGCCGGTCACGGTGTTGAAAATGTTGGCCACGTCCTCGGTGATATCCGGCCGCGCGGTGAAATAGCTCAGGTCGGTGTAGAGGCGCGCGGTGGACGGATGGTAGTTGCCCGTGCCGAGGTGCACGTAGCGGCGGATGCCGTCGTATTCCTTGCGCACGACCATGGCCATTTTGGCGTGGGTTTTCAGCCCGGCCATCCCGTAGACCACATCGACACCGGCCTCCCGCAATTGGCGGGCCCATTTGATGTTGGCTGCCTCGTCGAAGCGGGCTTTGAGTTCGATGGCCACCACGACCTGTTTGCCCTGGCGCGAGGCTTGCACGAGCAGGGGGATGAGAGGCGAGTCGGAGCTGGTGCGGTAAAGGGTCTGCTTGATGGCCAGCACCTGCGGGTCCTCGGCGGCCTGGCCGATGAAGTCGAGCACGGTCTGGAAACTGTCATAAGGATGGTGCAGCAGGATGTCGCCCTTGCGGATGTGGAAGAAAATGTCGTGCTCCTCGCCGAGGCCGACCACGGTGACCGGGGTGAAGCGCTTGTATTTGAGATCGGGCCGGTCGAGTTCCGTGGCGACGGGCATGAGCCGCACCATGTTGAGCGGCCAATCGACGCGGTAGACGTCCTCTTTATCCAGACTGAAGATATCGCAGAGCCGGTCGGTCAGGGCTTCGGGCGCGTCCTGCACCTCGAGGCGGACGGCGTTGCCGCGGTTGAGCTTGCGCAGCTCGTCCTCGATGGCGCGCAGGAGGTTGCGGGCTTCCTCCTCGTCGACGTAGAGGTTGCTGTTGCGCGTGATGCGGAACATGTGGGCCCCGCGAACTTTCACGCCGTGGAAAAGGCGTCCCACGTGTTCCTGCACGAGGTTGCCGAGAAAGATGAAGTCCTGCCCGTCGCGCTTGCCCGGGAAGGGGAGAAGGCGCGGGAGGATGCGCGGGATCTGCACCACGGCGAGGTCGGTGCCGAGATTTTCGCCTTCCAGTTCGACGATGAGGTTGAGGCTCTTGTTGAGCAGTTGCGGGAAAGGGTGCGCTGGGTCGATGGCCAGCGGGGTGAGCACGGGAAAAATCTCGCGCTCGAAATAGTCGTCGAAATGGGCGCGCACGGCCGGATCGACGTCGGGATAGCGGTGGAAGCGGACACCTTTTTCCGCCAGCTGCGGTTGGATTTCCTCGCGCCAGCAGGCGTATTGCCCGGTGACCAATTCGCGCACGCGCTTGGCGATGGCGGCGAGCTGTTGCGCGGCGGTCAGCCCGTCGGGTCCGGTGGCCTGCGAACCGGCTTGCACGACCTGCTTGAGTCCGGCCACGCGCACCTCGAAAAATTCGTCGAGGTTGGAGGAGACGATGGCGAGGAACTTGAGACGCTCGAGGAGCGGAACGGCGGGGTCTTTCGCCTGTTCGAGAACGCGCTGGTTGAATTCGAGCCAGCTCAGTTCGCGGTTGATGAAAAATTGGGGATCTTCCAGATCCATGACAGCCGGGCAGTTTCCCGCCCCCACCGCCTGAAAACAAGAGAAAGGCGAGGCACCCGTTGCCGGGCGGAAAGGCTGTGTTAGAGTGGAAGCCGTGAAAAATTCCCTCGTCACGCTGTTGGGCTGTCTCCTCCTTTCGTCCCCGTCGGCGACCGCGCGCGAAGCGGGTTCCCTCCGCGCCCTGGGCGACGCCTTTGCCGGCGTCTACGAAAAAGTCGCCCCGAGCGTTGTGGTGCTCGAGGTTTCGAGGGACGACGCCGGCAATGCGGCCGATGCCTTTGCCTGGCAATTCCTCTTCCGCGACGAGGATGCGCCCCGTGGTCCGCAGGCCGAGGAAAGCGAGGGTTCGGGTTTTGTCATTCGCGCGGACGGCTACATCCTGACCAATGCCCATGTCGTCGAGGGGGCGGATCCGGACAAGGGTGTGGTCGCGCGGCGGCAGGATGGCACGCGTCTTCCGCTCAAGGTGGTGGGCGTCGACGACAAAACCGATCTGGCCGTGCTCAAGGCGGAGACGGCGGGACTCCCGGCCATCGAGTGGGGCGACAGCGACGCGATCCGGGTCGGCGAATTCGTCTGCGGCATCGGCGCGCCTTTCGAGTTGGATTTCACGCTGACCGCCGGGGTGATCAGCGCGAAGGGACGGAGCAACCTGACCAGCACGGTTTACGAGGATTATCTCCAAACCGACGCCGCCATCAACCCGGGCAACAGCGGAGGTCCGCTTTGCGATCTCGACGGCCGCGTCGTCGGCGTGAACACGCTGATCAACGGGCTCAGCCGCGGCTTGAGCTTCGCCATTCCCTCGCGTCTGGCCCGCATGGTGAGCGAGGAACTCATCGCCAACGGCCGCGTGGTCCGTCCGTGGTTGGGGATCCGCATCGAAACGTTGTCCGAGGAGCCCGATCTGCAGCGCATGCTCGGCCGCGAACAGGGCGTGGTGGTGCGCACGATCGAGCCTGGCGCACCGGCCGCCCGCAGCAAATTGCAACCGGCCGACGTCGTGGTCGAAGTCGACGGCGAACCCGTGGCCAGTGCGCGCGAATTGCAGCAAGCCATCCTGCGCAAAAAAGTCGGACAAACCGTGAATCTCAAAGTCTGGCGCCGCGGCGCAGGCGGGAGCGACTTCACGACGGTCGGTGTCGTCACCGAGGAGTTGCCCCAGAATCCCCTCGCGGCGGCACGGGGGATGCGCGGCAACCGGCCGCCCTCCGAAGACGGCGCGACGCAGGGCAGTCTGCCGCTCGGTTTGGAGGTCGAGGATCTGTCGGACGAAGTGGCCCGCGCGCTGCGCATCGAGTCGGGCGGGGTCATCGTGACCAATGTGGAAGAGGGCAGCGAGGCGGAGACGGCTGGGGTGCGTCGGCGCGATGTTATAACCGCCGTCGGGCCCGTCGCCGTGCAGAACGAGGCGGCTTTCGACAAGGCGCTGGCCGAATGGCCGGAGGGCGAACCCGCCGTCCTTCATCTCGAGCGCGACGGCAAGAAGACCTACGCGATTCTCAAACGCTGAGCGACCCGGCGAAGTTGGCGGCCATCATGCCGAGTCCAGCACCGCGCGCAGGGCTCCGGCCGCTTCGGCTGGTTCGATCCGTGTCATGCAGCGGAAGTCGATGGGGCATTCGCGCCGGAAACACGGGCTGCATTCGACCTTGTGACGCAGAATGGCGTGGAAGTCCCCGAGCGGGGCGGTCAGGTCCGGCTCGGTCGAACCGAATACCGCCACGGTCGGCACGCCGAGGAAGGCGGCCAGGTGCATGGTGCCGGTGTCATTGGTCAACAACGCATCGCAACCGGCCAGTTCGTCCATCAATGCGTCGAGGCTGGTCTGCCCGATGCGATTGTTCACGGCGAACGGGCATTCCCGGACGATGACTTCGCCCGCGGGGGCATCGCCCGCCACGCCGAAAAGAACCCAGTCGGCCGGGGTGCTTTCCTCGAACATACGCATGGCGGCGGCGAAGCGTTCGGCCGGCCAGCGTTTGGCCGGACCGTATTCCGCGCCCGGGCAGACGCCGATTTTCGGACGGCCGCCCGCCGGCGTGCGCCGCGGGGCGCGCGCGAATGCGGGGAGCGCGTCGCTCTCCGGGGCGCCGCAATGGAAAACGAGGCGCATGAAGCGGTTGGCATGGTGTCCGCCGGAATCGGCCGCGAACGAGGGTTGCTGGTCGAGCAACCAGGAACGCCAATGTCCCGGATAGCCGACGATACGGGGAACACCGAGGGCGCGTGCTTCGAGGGCGGAACGCAGTGAGTTGGGAAACAGGATGGCCGCGTCGAAAGTCCGGCCCAGCCTCCGCGCGAGGGCGCGCGGATTTTCCCCGGGTTCGAGGGGAATGACCTCGTCGACCGCAGCGACGCGGCGCCAGAGCGGGGCGAGTTTGGCCGGACAGAGGATGGCGAGTCGCAGGTCGGGCCGGCCTTCTTTGCAGGCTTCGACCGCGGGGATGCTCATGACCGCGTCGCCCAGCCAATTGCTCGACCTTATGACAAGGCGGAAGGGATCGAGTGCCGAGGCCGGAAGTTCCGGCGGAAGATGGTAACCGCGCTTGAGCCGTCGTCCGCCGAGGAAACGGGGCATGGGGGTTTTCCAACGGTTGTGCACCCAGAACCAGTCGGGCGGACCGGCGGCGATTTGCTTTTCGAGCGTGACGTTGAGCAACCGGGTGAGTTCGGCGACGGACCGCCCGGCGGGGGCGAGGGGAGGCTCGATGACGCAGCGCCAGCGCGCCGTGCCGGTGGTGTTGATCGACACGGAAATGACCGGTGCATCGGTGCGGCTGGCCAGCGTGGCAGCAAGAGGCGACGTCGAGGCGAGTTTGCCGAAGAGCGGCGTCCAGATGCCCGCGTCCCCCGCGTGCTGATCGATGAGAATGGCCAGCACGCCACCGCGGCGGATCATTTCAGCCGCCCCGACGTAGCCGTCACGGCGGCTGAAGGTTTCCATGCCGAGACGTCGGCGGTCCCGGTCGATCAGGCGGTTGATGTATTTGTTGCGCTGCGGCTGGAAAACCACGCCGACGGGGTATTCGCGGATGTGGCCGATGAGCTGGGCGTAAAGTTCCCAGTTGCCGATGTGGTTGATGGCCATGACCACACCGCGTCCGCGGGCCAAAGTTTCCCGGAGGAGATCAAGACCGTGCATTTCCACGCGGGTCTGCACGTCCTTCTCCGCCATGCGGGCGAGGCGGGGGGCGCTGAGGATGTTGGCCCCGAGCTGGCCGAAATGCCGGCGCACCGTGCGGCGGATTTCGCCGGGCGGCATGGTCCGTCCGAAGGCGATCTCCACATTGCGCCGCGCCAGGCGGCGGTAGCGGGGGAGCAGAGCCCAGGCGGCGAGTCCCAAAAGCCAGCCGAGACGGAAAACAAGTCCGAGGGGCAGGCGCCCGAGAATCGCGAGCAGGGCGAGCACGAGCAGATAAAGGGCGTAATCCATGGAAAGGAACGGGAAAATTAGCGGGCCGGGCGCGTTGGCGGAAGGTTTTCGTCCGTCTCTCTTTCGGCGTGCAGCCGGCGCCCGGCGGGGGCTTAATGAAGCCGGTGAAAGAACCGAAAGTTTACCGCGACCCGGACCGCACGAAAATCCTCTGGTTGGGAATCCTCGTGGCCCTCGTCGTGCTGGCCGCCATCGCGCTGGCCACCATGTCGCTGAACCGGACAATGAAAAGCACGGGAGCATTCACCGGGAAAATCATCGCCAAGGAATTCACGCCGGAACCGGCGCAGGAGATCACGGTGGGTCAGGGTGGTCTGCAGAGCACGCGTGTGGAGGGGGAATACAAGCTGCAAGTCGAGACGCCCGACGGCGCCAAGGTCTTCAACGTGTGGGTCGACCGGACGGTTTACGAAGAGTCCGAGGTCGGTGACGACTATTACGTGATCCCGTCGCCATGAGGGTGCGGCGGAAATCGAACATCCGGCGCGTCGTGCTGTCTCATGTGAAGGCGGCGCTTTTCGCCCCCGGCCCGAAATTTTTATGAGTCAGACAACGCAAGCATTGAACGAACGTGTGCGGCAAAGCAGCCAATGGGTGCAGCCGCTTTTTTCCGAAGTAGGCAAGGTGGTCGTCGGCCAGAAGGGATTGGTCGAGCGCCTTATCATGGGCCTGCTGACCAACGGCCACGTCCTGCTCGAAGGCGTGCCCGGGTTGGCCAAGACGCTGACTGTGCGCACCCTGGCCTCGTGTTTGCACACGGGTTTCGCCCGGCTGCAATTCACGCCCGACCTGCTGCCGGCCGACCTGGTCGGCACGCTCATCTACAATCCGCGCGACGGCGAATTCAGCACGAAACTGGGGCCGATCTTCTCCAACCTCATCCTCGCCGACGAAATCAACCGCGCCCCGGCCAAAGTGCAGAGTGCCCTGCTCGAAGCCATGCAGGAACGCCAGGTGACCATCGGCGACAAGACCTACAAACTACCCGACCCCTTCCTCGTGCTGGCCACGCAAAACCCGCTCGAACAGGAAGGCACCTACCAGCTCCCCGAGGCACAACTGGACCGTTTCATGTTCAAGGTCCACGTCGGTTACCCGACCCGCACCGAAGAGCGGTCCATCCTCGACGCCATGTCGACCTCCGCGCCGAAACTCGAGGTCAACGCGCTGGTCAATGCCGAGGACATCGTCGCCTCGCGCGGACTGGTCAACGAAATCTACGTCGACGATCGTGTAAAAGACTACGTCGTCGACCTCGTCTGGGCCAGCCGTCAACCGGAAAGCTACGGGCTCAAGCTCGACGGCATGATCCGTTACGGTGCCTCGCCGCGCGCCACGATCTACCTCACGCTCGCCGCCAAAGCCCATGCTTTCCTCAACGGACGAGGTTATGTCACACCGCAGGACGTGAAAACGGTCGGCCCCGACGTGCTCCGCCACCGCATCGCCGTGAGCTACGAGGCCGAAGCCGAGGAAATGACCAGCGAGCACATCATCGAGCAGATCTTCGCCGGACTGCCGGTTCCTTAGACAAAGTGTTCAGTTTTCAGTGGATCAGTGTTCGGTCGGCTATCAGAGATCCGGAGCACTGAGCCAGAGACTGAAAACTGAAGACTGAAAACTCTCCTACCATGCAGGACACCCGCGAGATCCTCAAAAAAATCCGTCGCCTCGAATTGCGCACACGGCGGCTGGTCGACTCGATGTTCGCCGGCTCCTACCACAGCGTGTTCAAGGGGCGGGGGATGAATTTCGAGGAGGTTCGGGAATACACCCCGGGCGACGAAATCCGCTCGATCGACTGGAACGTGACGGCCCGCATGAACACGCCGTTCGTCAAAAAATTCACCGAGGAGCGCGAACTGACCGTCATGCTGGTGGTCGATGTCAGCGCGTCCGGAAATTTCGGCAGCGTCACTTCGAGCAAACGCGAACTGGCCGCCGAAGTGGCCTCGATCCTCGCCTTCAGCGCCATCCAGAACAACGACAAGGTCGGTCTCCTCCTCTTCACCGACGAGGTGGAGCTTTTCATCCATCCGAAAAAAGGCCGGCTCCATACCCTGCGTCTCATCCGTGAGATGCTCTACTTCAAACCGCGGCACCGCGGCACGAACCTCACGGCCGCCTTGGAATACCTCAACAAAGTGGTGACGCGCCGCGCCGTGGTTTTTCTCATCTCCGACTTCATGGACGAGGGCTATTCGCGCCCGCTCGCCGTGGCCGCCCGGCGGCATGACCTCGTGGCCATTCCGGTGGTCGATCCCGGCGAGGAAGACCTGCCCGATGTCGGCATCGTGACTCTGGAGGATCCCGAGACGGGCGAGCAGATCGACATCAACACCTCGAGCCGTGCCCTGCGCGGGGCCTACCTCGCGCTCGAGGACAAGCGCAAGAAATCGATCGACCAGGAATTCCGCAAGCTGGGCATCGACATGATCCCGCTGCGCACCAATGAAGATTACCTGCACGTGCTGCGCGCCTTTTTCGACCGGCGCGAGCAGCGTCAATTGAGCGCCTGACATGCCTCCCGCCGACCCCAACGCCGACCTGCTGCCCCACGAGATCGCGGGGCCCGTATGGTATCTGCCTTATCCTTTGCCGGTCATGATCGCCATCGGTCTGCTCACCCTGCTCCTTCTCGCCCTGGCTGTTTGGGCTTTCGTCGCCTGGCGGCGCCGGGTCAACCGGCGTCCGCTGACCGCACGCGAAAAAGCCCTCTCCGCCCTGGCCGCGGCACGGGGTCGTGCCGACCAAGCCGCTCCCTACGAATTCAGCATCGAGGTGTGCAACATCCTGCGCGGCTTCCTCGGCACCGAGCACCACCTGCCGGCCACCACCCAGACGTCGTACGAGTTTTTGCAGACCGCGCGCGGCAGCGGGGTCTTCGATGAGGTGAGGTTGGGCGGGTTGACCCGTTTTCTCGACAAGGCGGACGCCATTAAGTTCGCCCGTGCGGACGCCACCGCGGCCGACAACAACGAGCTGACCGGATTGGCCGAGGAACTGGTCAGGGAGGGGCAAAAGCATGCCGTCGCTGCCTGACTTCTCCGGTTTGTCTTTTGCGCAGCCGCAGTTCCTTTGGCTGCTCCTGCTCGTGCCGTTCCTCGCGTGGCTCAAGGGGAAGTTCGGCGGCACGCCGGGCGTGCTTTTTTCCACCACGAAGACCGTGGCCAAAATCGGCGGACGCCGCCGTTCGCGTGCCGGGGATTTTCTCACCGGCCTGCTTTACCTCGCGCTGATCAGTCTCATCGTCGCGCTGGCCCGTCCGCAGGAGGGAAAGACGATCACGCGCACGCAAGCCAGCGGGGTGGACATCATGCTGGTCATCGACGTCTCGCGTTCCATGCTGGCCGAGGATTTCACCATCGGCGGACAGCGCGCCAACCGGCTCGAAGCAGTCAAGCAGGTGACCGAAACCTTCATCCGCGAACGTCCCAACGACCGCATCGGCATCGTGGCCTTCGCCGGCCGGCCGTATCTGGTCAGTCCGCTCACCCTCGACCACGACTGGCTGCGCCAGAATCTCGAGCGCACCCGCATCGGCCTGGTCGAAGACGGCACGGCGATCGGTTCCGCGCTGGCCGCGGCCTCGAACCGCCTGAAGGACAAGGAGTCCAAATCCAAACTCGTCGTCTTGCTGACCGACGGCGACAACAACATGGGCCGGGTCAGCCCGGCCACCGCGGCCGAAGCCGCGCAGGCCCTGGGCATCAAGGTCTACACCATCGGTTCGGGCAGCCGCGGCAATGCGCCCTATCCGGTGGGTGACGCCTTCGGACGGACCGTTTACCGCCAGATCCCGGTGGAATTCGACGAGGAGATCCTCAAACAGATCGCGGCCACCACCGGCGGATCCTATTTCCGCGCCACGGACACGCAGTCGCTGCAGGGGATTTTCAGCGAGATCGACGAATTGGAAAAATCCGAGGTCGAGATCCAGAAAGTCGAGCAATACAAAGACCTGTTCCCGTGGTTCGTGCTGGCCGGAGCCGTCTTGCTCGCGGCCGAAACCGTGCTTGGTCAAACAATATGGAGACGTCTGCCCTGAGTTTCGGACAGCCCTGGGTGCTGAACTTCCTCTGGCTCCTGGTGCCGGTCGCCGCCCTCTTTTGGTGGGCCGAGCGCCGGCGCCGGGCCCTCATCGGGCGGATCGTCGCGCCGAAGTTGCGCGCCATCCTCGCGGGGAATACGAGTCCTTTCCGCCGGATCTTCCGGGGTGCCTGCGTCGTCGCCGCCCTCGCCCTGCTCGTTGTGGCCTTGGCCGAGCCGCGGCTCGGCTATGACACTCTCGAGGTTCCCCACCGCGGACGCGACGTGGTCATTGCCATGGACGTCTCGCGTTCCATGATGGCCACCGACGTGGCGCCGACCCGGCTGCAGCGGGCCAAGCTGCTGGCCGAGGACCTGGTCTCCGAGCTGGGCGGCGATCGCATCGGTCTGGTCGCCTTCGCGGGCTCCGCCTTCCTCCAGGCCCCGCTGACCCTCGACCACGGCGCGGTGCTCTCCGCCCTCGACGAACTCGACACCGACCTCATCCCCAAGGGAGGCACCAACCTCGCCGCGGCCATCCGCGCGAGCGGGGAAGCTTTCACCAAGGCCGAGGGATTTTCCCGTGCCATCATCATCATTTCGGACGGCGAGGAACTCGATGCCGATGGTCTGGCCGCCGCGCGCGACGCGGCGGCTGATGGTGTCCGTATTTTCACCGTCGGGGTCGGTTCCGCCGAGGGATCGGAAATCCCCCTTGCTCCGGGCGAGTTCGTGCGCGACCCGTCGGGCAAGGTGGTGCAATCGAAGCTCGATGCCGCGCGCATGAAAGAAATCGCGGAAGCCACCGGCGGATTCTACACCCCGCTCGACGAGCAGGCGGCGCGGTTGCTCGCCGCGGAAGGAATCGGCAAGATGGCGGAGTCGGAAATCGACACGGAGAGTTCCCGTCGTCCGATCGAGCGTTACCAGTGGCCCCTCGGTGCCGCCCTTGCGCTGCTCGTGCTGCAAGCGCTGGTCGGTGAACGCCGGCGCGTGCCCCTCGGCGCGGCCGCCGCGCTGTGGCTGGCGGCCGCGGTGCCGTCACAGGCCTCGGGGATTGCCGCCTATGAACAGGGCAATTACGAGCAGGCCCGGCAGGAATTCGAAAACCGGCTCAAGATGGAACCGGAAGCCCCGAATCTGCAACTCAACGCCGGGGCGGCGGCCTACCGCCTGAAAGACTACGGCAAGGCCTCGCAGTATTTTTCCAAAGCCATGCTGGCTGAAGATCCCGCCTTGCGCTCGGCCGCGGAATTCAACCTCGGCAACACGCTCTTCCGGCAGGGCGAGGGCCAGGAGGACAAGGAAAAAAAGGTTTCCGACTGGAAAGACGCCATCGCGCAATACGAAGCCGCGCTCAAGACGCGGCCCGACTACTCCGAGGCGCGGGAAAACAAGGAACGGGTCGAGCAACTTCTCGAGCAGCTGGAGAAAGAGCAGAAGCAGGATAAAAAACAGGACCAAAAGCAGGACCAGAAAAAGGACCAGCAAAAACAAGACCAGCAGCAGAAAGATCAACCGCAGCAGGGCGGCGAGCAGGACGAGAAGCAGGACCAGCAGCAGGGCGACAAGGAGCAGCAACAGCAGGGTGGTGGCAAGGATGAGGAGAAAAAAGACCAGCAGGGCGGACAAGAAGAGAAAGAGCCCTCGGGAGACGGAGGCAAGGACCAGAAGGATCAGCAAGGGCAGTCGAAAGACGAGCAGAAGCAGGACGGCCAAGGCGGGGACCAGAAGCAGGACCAGCAAGGGGGCGGTCAGGACAAAGAGCAGCAGGACGGATCCCAGGGCGAGAAAGACGAAAGAGAGCAGGGTGGTCAGGATGAGCAAAAGCAGGACCAGCAAGGGGGCCAGCAACCGGAAGATCAGGAGCAAAAAGGCGCCGGGGAAAAGCCGGACAAAGAAAAGCAGGACGGACAAGGCGGGGAGCAGAAGCAGGACCAGCCGGGCGGTCAGGACAAAGAGCAGGACGGGCAACAGGGCGAGAAGGACGAACAGCAGGACGGACAAGGCCAACAGCCGCAGGATCGCGGCGAGGGCGGCGAAGAGAAAAGCGAGCAAGGATCACCTTCCGGCCCCGGCGATCGCGAGCAAAAGCAGGGCGCCGGGAAACCGGGTGATGCGCCCGCGCCGGCCCCGACGCCCTCCGGTCCGAAGAAAGAAGGCGAACTGCGCGGCACCGCAGGCCAGCAGGATGAGAAAGGCGAGGAAGCGATGGGCTACTCCGACGCACCCAACGAAGACGGCAGCATGAGCGAGGGACAGGCCCGCTCCCTCCTGCGCGCCTTGCAGGGCGAGGAGGAAAAGGTTGATCTTCTCGAACGTCGGGCCTTTCAGGATGTCTCAAGGGATTGGTAGAATGTCCGGAATGTTCAACTTCTCGCGCCGTCTCACGCTCTGGGCCGCCGTGCTCTTCGTGCTCGGCGCGTTCTCCGCCGTGGCGGAAGTCACGACGATGCTCAGCTCGAACACCGCGCGCGTCGGCGAGCCGGTCATGCTCATCTACCGCTTCGTCAACACGGAGCAACCGCGCGACATGCCGCGGCCCCGCATCGCGGTGCCCGGGCTCGACATCCGTTTCAACGGCGTCAGTTCGCAAAGCCGCCAGTCTTTCGTCTTCGGCGGACAAGGCACGCAGCGCGACGCGGCCACGGTCTACGAATTCCGCTACACCGTCATCCCGAACCAGCCCGGACGCTTCACCATCCCGGGTTTCGCGGTCAGCGCCGGCGGAAGACAGATCCGCACGCAAGCCGCGCAGTTGGCCGTGACCGGACCGGGCGGGTCGATGCCGCCCGCGCAGCCGCCGCCGGTGCGGCAGGTCATTCCGCCGCCCTTCTCGCCCGGTCAGCCGCAGCAACTTCCACCGTCGCCGCAACAGCAACGGGTGCGTCCGCCGGCCCAAACCCCGCAGCAACCCGCGCAGGGCCGCACGCCGCCGCTCACGCCCGACGGCGAACCGGCGCCTTATTTCGGCGAGATGATCATCGGCAGCAAATCCGCCTTCGCGGGCGAAGTCGTGCCCGTCGAGTTCCGGTTCCACTACCGCGCCGACATCGCGTTCGACAACTTGCAGCCTCCGAGCTTCAGTGGCGACGGGTTCACCGCCGCGCCGCTGACCGAACCCGAGCAGACCGAGCAGATCGTCGGCGACATCCCCTACAATGTGGTCACCTTCCGCAGCGCGATCACCCCGGTCAAACCCGGCGAGATCGAAATTCCCGCCGCGGTGATGGAAGGACGCATGGTCTCGCAGGGTTCGATGCCCGGTATGGATCCATTTTTCGACCAGTTCTTCCGCAATTTCCCCATGCCCGGCATCGGGCGGGCCGAAACCATCCAGGCCCGCACCGAACCAAGGACCTTGCAGGTGCAAGCCCTGCCGCGCGAAGGGCGTCCGGCCAATTTCAGCGGAGCCATCGGTCAATTCAGCCTCGACGCCTCGGCCACGCCCGACCAAGCGGCGTCCGGCGAACCGGTCACCCTCAATCTCACCGTTGAGGGTCGCGGAAATTTCCAGGCCATCTCCGCTCCGGTCCTGACCGGCGAGGACGGCTGGCGGGTTTACTCGCCGAAGGACACCTTCACCGCCGCCGATGCCATCGGCTACGGCGGCACCAAGACCTTCGAGATCAGCATGGTCGCGCGGCGCGACCAGACGGCCACGCCGGGGGCGGAGTTTTCTTATTTCGATCCGCAGAAGAAAAAATATTTCACCCTCAAGGCGGGTCCCCAGGCCGTGACGGCCGCGGGAGGTGGGGCGGGCGCCGACGAGGCCACGGCCACCGCGCAGGCGGGGGCGGACGGCGCATCTTCCGCGGCCCCCGCGTTGCCCGAGGACATCGCAGCGCCGGCTCCGGCCTTGGCCGGCGGCAGCCAAAGTTTTGTCCCGCGCCTGCTCCAGCCTTCCTTCCACTGGGCCAACCTCTTGGTCCTCGCCGCGCTGATTCTCTCGATACCTTTCCTCCTTTGGCAGCGCCGCCGCGCGCGCAAGAGCGCGCTCACCGCGGAAACCGAAGCCGTCCTGCGCGAGGCGAAATCGGCCTACCACAAGGCGTCCGCCCCCGCCGATTTCTACACCGCCGCGGCGCAATTCGTGCAGGCGCGGTTTGCCTTGCTCGACGGCAAGCCGGTTGCGCTCGTCGATACCGGCGAAGCGCTGGCCCGCCGCGTGCCGGATGGAGCCGAACGCCGCGACCTGCAATCTCTGCTCGCCCGCCGCGACGAACTCAAATACGGAGGAAGTGCCGCCGACGCGCTCGATCCCGCCGAGCGGCGGCGTCTGGCCGCGGTGCTGGACAAATTCGCCTCGAATCATGGTTAAAATTTTTCTCACTCTTCTGCTCTTCGCGTCGGTTCCGTCCGTGTTCCCGTCCGAACCCGGCGGCCCCGCGGATTCATTCGAAGCCGGTTTGACCGCCTACGCCGAAGGTGACTACGAGGCGGCGCGTCGCGCCTATCAGCAACTCGTGAACGAGGGATCGCTCGATCCCGCCGTTTTCCTCAACCTCGGTCATGCCGATTACCGCATGGGTCGTGTCGTGCCGGCCGCCATCAATTACCGCCGCGCGTTGGCCCTCGATCCCTCGAATACCGCCGCGCGCAGCAGCCTCGAGCACGTGCTCGGTGAACTCGGCGTGCCCGCCCCGGGGCTCGGTTTCGCGGAAATCATCGGACGATACATTCCCTTCGATCTCCTCGTGCTCATCGGCAGTCTGTTTTTCTGGGCCGGCTTGCTTTTGGTTGTCTTCGCCCTTTTCTCCGCCGTGCGCCGCCGCGGTCTCGCTTTCCTCGGTGTCCTCCTCGCTTTGCTCGGTGCCACGGCGGTCGCCGTCTCCTGGGCCGGCGACTCGCGCATCGCCCTGGCCCGCACGGCCATGGTGATCGACACCACCGAAGCCCTCAGCGCGCCGAGCGCCAACTCGCAGAAACTGGCCGACCTCGCCAAGACGCAAGTGGTCCGCATCATCGCCTCCCGCGACGACTGGTCGCTCGTGCGGTTGCCGGTCGGCGTGGACGGATGGGTCAAGAGCGATAAGCTCGAACCCGTCTTTCCCGGCGCCTTGGCCGAGGCGCCTTGAGCATGAGGTTGGCTCTTTTGCTGGGTGCCGCCGCGTTTCTGCCCTCCATCTCGCACGCCGGGTGGCGGGAGGACGTTGTCCGGCCGGGTGCGGGCCCTTTTCCCGCGCCGCCGGATCTGACCGCGCGTTATGTTTTCGGCTGGAGCGGGATCGAGGCGGCGGAGGCGGAGGTGAAGCTGCGGCGCGGGGCGGACGGGAATTTCACCGGCACGGTGAGCGGCGGGACCAAAGGCATGGCGCGCACGCTTTACAAACTTGATGCCGACTACCGCACCGAGGTCGGCGGGGCCGATTTCCGTTCGCGGCAATTCACCCTGACCGAGCGCTACCGGTCTTATCGTGTCGAGGAGAAGGCTGATTTTCGTCCGGGCGGCGTGCGTGCCTGGCGCGAGTCGGACAAGAAAGGCGCCAAGCCGCCGAAGTGGAAAAATTTCTATGTGCCGGGCCTGCGCGACATGGCGGGTGCGTTGCTTCTGGCCCGCAGCCAGCCCTTGGACCAAGGCGACCGGATCTCGCTCGCCGTTTTTCCCGGCGACTGGATGTATCTCGCGCGCCTCAAGGTGGAGGGGCGGGAGAAACTCCGATGGCGCGGAGGGGACCGACCGGCGATCCGCATCGCGCTCGAAATCGACCGTATCGAAAAAGACTACTCCTTGAGCCCCCACAAGAAATTCCACCACGGCACGATCTGGGTCAGCGACGACGACCTGCGCATCCCGCTGCGCATCGAAGTCAAAGTCTTCGTCGGCCACGTCTTCGCCGAGTTGGTGGAAGTGAAGCGGCTGTAAAGAGGCACGCCCCTGTTTCCCGGGGCGCGTGTGAGTTTTCCGACTGGCGGGCTGTTTTTAGCAGCAACTGGCGCTGCAGTCGCAGGGAGCCGCAGCCGTGACCGTGAAGGTCAGGGCGACGACCGCCATGAGTGCAAAGAGCGAGAGGGGTTTCCCGGCCGGGATCATGACAGAGGACACGATGAACAATGCAGACGGCCGCGTGTCGCCCATGTTTCTTGCAGGACAGAGGTGGAGATTGCTCAACCTTGAGTTGAGACTGCTTGGCGGAGTTGGTTGACCGACATGAACTTAATCTCAAAGCCCTTCATTCGACGGGTGTATGGCTCCGTGACGTTGGCGGTGACAACGATGTTGCGACCAGTTTTGTAGGATTCGCGAAAACGCAGCAAGCTGTCGGGTTCGAAGGCATCCGCGTTCCATTTGCATTCGATGGTGTCAATGCGGTTGCGGGTTTGCGGGATGACGAAGTCGATCTCGCGACCGGATTCGTCGCGCCAGAAATGAAGGCGGGGCAGCGGGATGGACAGCAGCGTGTCGAGGACCAGATGCTCCCAGAGTTGTCCGCAGTCGTCTGGACGCAAACGATCCCATCCGCGGGCGTGGCAGACGAAACCGGTGTCGAATCCGTAGATCTTCGGACGTGCGAGCAATTCGCGGCGTCCGCCGCCGGAGAAGGGCCGCAGAAAGCGCGCCACGTGCGTGGCTTGCAGGACTTCGAGCCAACTCATGACCGTGGGGCGGCTGACCCCGGCGTGTTTGGCCAGCGAGGTGACTTCGGCGAGCCCGCCGCTCTGGCGCAGGATGAGTTCGACGAGCAAAAGAAAGGCGCTGCGTTTTTCGACGCGGAAAAGTTCCTGCACATCGCGGGCGAAATAGGAATCGAGCCATTCGGCGTAGAATTCCCAGTCGGGTGCGGCGGACAACAAAGCCGGGGGCAGGCCCCCTTGCAGCAAGCGGACTTGGAGGTCTTTGATGCCGAAGGCAGGCAGTTCTTCGGCCAGCACGGGTTGGAGGATGACGGAGCGTTTGCGTCCGGTGAGGGTGTCGCGGAACTTGCGCGTGGCGGCGAGGGTCGAGGATCCGGTGGCGAGGACTTTGAGGCCGGGGAACGCATCGGTGGCGATTTTCAGCACACGGCTCGGATCGGGAAGTTGGTGAACTTCATCGAGAATGACGAGCGGCTCCCGCACCGAGCGGAAGAATGTTTCCGGATCGGCCAGCCTGGCGGCATCGCCCGGCAGGTCACAGTTGAGGAATTCCGCGCTCCCGAGTTCCTTGGCCAGGACGGTTTTCCCGACCCGCCGCACACCAGCCAGCCAGACCAAAGGAACTTTGCTCCACGCGTTTGCGATTCGTTGCCTCCAGAAGGGGCGGTCGATCATTGAAGGTAGACTTTACATTTATCGCGATAAATGTAAAGTCAGATTTCGATACTTTAGGACGGTGGCTGGGATGCCGATGCAGTCCAAAAAACGACGCGCCCCGGTTGCCCGGGGCGCGTGTGAGTTCTGACTAGGCGGTCAGATTAGCAGCAGCCGGCGCTGCAGTCGCAGGGGCAGCATTTGCCGCCGCAGTCGTTGCAGGCGCAGGCTTCTTTCGCCGAGGCTGTGAAGGCCAGGGCGACGACCGCCATGAGTGCGAAGAGGATTTTTTTCATTTTGAATTCTCCGTTGAGGTTTCGTTCCAATTTATCTTCCGCCAACACGGACGGAAGCCGACGCCGGGTGAGCCCTCAGGCTCGCGGCGGGGGAACGGGCGGACGCGAGGTCCGCACGGAGCAAGTGTCGTCGGTGAGTTGCGCACCGGGTGAGCTGCCGGGCGCAAAGAGGGCGAGGGGCTGTCCGGCCGGGATCATGACGGCAGACATGGCGGGGACGTGACAGGAAAGGGGCGGGCAGGGGCAGGCGGCGGCGCAGCAGTCGGGTTCCGTCTGGCAGCACTGGGCGGCGCATTCCGCGACGGGGACAGGCTGAACAGCGGCCGGGGCCAGCGGGCCGGCCGCCAAGGAAACAAGCAGAGCTAAGAGGGCAGCTGCTTTCATTGACGTGAAGATACTGCGGGCGGGGGTGATGTCAATGGGGTGAGAGCAAACGGCCGTCGCCGGGACCTCCGGCTCGTAGAGCCTACGGCTCGGAGAGGGCGGCGACGCTACAGGAAATGCGGGGCATCCGGTGGTCCTTGACTTGCCGCGGCGGTTCCCGCCCAATTCGCGGGTTCCGGTTCGGACCAATCCATGGAGAACTTGCCCATCATCATTCTGGCGGCGGTTTTTGTCGCGGCGTTCCTCGCGCCGGCGCTGCACCGTGTGCTCGGAGATCGCGTCGGCCTGGTGCTGAGTCTCGTGCCGCTGGCGGGGGCTTGGGTCTACCTGGAGATGATCCCCGGGATCATGGCGGGGCAACCGTTTGTCTCCCGCCATGCTTGGGTGCCGGCGCTGGGGATCTCTTTGGACTTTCGCATCGACGGACTGAGCCTGCTTTTCCTGCTGCTCATCAGCGTGATCGGGGTATTTGTCACCTGGTATGCGGCGGGGTATCTGGCGGGGAAGAAGGACCTCGGGCGGTTCTATCTCTATCTCTTCGGGTTCATGGGTTCGATGCTCGGGGTGGTCAGTGCGGATCACCTCGTGCTGCTTTTTGTTTTTTGGGAGCTGACCAGCATTTCGTCCTATCTGCTCATCGGCTACTACCACAACGAAGCGAAGTCGCGGGCGGCGGCTTTGCAGGCCTTGCTGGTCACGGGGGCGGGCGGGCTGTGTCTGCTCGCCGGGGTGATTCTGCTCGGACGGATGGCGGGGACGTTCCTCATTTCCGAATTGCTGGCCATGGACGCGGCGGCGCTGGTGGCGCAGCCGGGGTTCGCCACGGTGCTCATTTTGATTTTGCTCGGGGCTTTCACCAAATCGGCGCAGTTTCCGTTCCACTTCTGGTTGCCCAACGCGATGGAAGCGCCCGCGCCGGTCAGCGCGTATTTGCATTCGGCCACGATGGTCAAGGCGGGGGTCTTCTTGCTCGCGCGCTTGTTCCCGCTGCTGTCGGCCAGTCCGCTCTGGTTCCCGATCGTCGCGCCGGTCGGGGCGGTGACCATGATCATGGGCGTTGTCATGGCGCTCGGGCAGAACGATCTGAAGAAGATCCTCGCCTACACTACGGTCGGGGTGCTGGGCACGCTGACGATGTTGCTCGGGATCGGGACCGAGTTGGCGGTCAAGGCGGCCATGGCTTACCTCCTGGCGCACGCCATCTACAAGGCGGCGCTCTTTATGACATCGGGCACGATCGACCACGAGACGGGCACGCGCGATCCCGATCTGCTCGGCGGGTTGCGGCGAGCCATGCCGTTCACCGCGGCGGCGGCTTTGGTCGGCGGACTTTCCATGGCGGGCGTGCCGATGCTGCTGGGGTTTGTCAGCAAGGAGTATTTTTACAAAGCGCTGCTCGAGGCGGACGGTGCCGGCGTGCTCTGGGAAGTGCTCGGGGTCGGCGCCAGCGTGGTCATGGTGGCGGCGGCGATCACCGCGGGAATCAAACCTTTCTGGGGCAAGCTGCTCCCCACGCCGAAGCGTCCGCACGAGGCGCCGTGGACCATGTGGCTGGGTCCGGTGCTGCTCGGCGTGGCCGGCATCAAGACGGGGCTCTTTCCTTCCTACGCCGGGGCCGGTCTGGTCGGCCCGGCCGCGGCGGCGGTGCTGGGCGACGGGGGATTTGTCGCGGACTTGAAACTTTGGCACGGCTGGACCGCGGCGCTCGGCTTGAGCGCGTTGACGGTGTTGCTCGGCTTGGCCCTCTACGCACTCTTGCCGCGGATCCGTGCGGCGCGGGGGATCTTCGCCGGTCTGGCGCGGTTGGGCCCGGAGCGCGGCTATGATAATCTGTTGGCCGGCCTGCTCGCTTTCGCCCGCTGGCAGACGTCCGTGCTGCAGAATGGTTACCTGCGCAATTACATCCTGACCGTGGTCATGTTCACCGTGGTGCTGGTCGGCTGGATGCTGCCCGGCGTGGTGCCGACGCCGGATTGGGACACGATGGTGCGTCCGCATGTCCTGACCGTGACCGTTTGCCTGCTCATCATGGCCGGGGCGATCTTCGCCTGTCTGACCAGTTCGCGTTTTACCGCGATCCTCGCGCTCGGCGTGGTCGGGGTGGGCATTGCCATGCTTTACTTCATGTTCAGCGCGCCGGATCTGGCCATGACGCAGGTGCTGGTCGAGACGCTCACCTTGGTGCTCTTCGTGCTGGCTTTCTACCGGTTGCCGGTCTTCGGCAATTATTCCAAGAGATCCGTCAAGATACGCGACGCGTTGCTGGCCGCGGTGTTCGGCACGGTGATGGCCATGGTCGTGCTGGTCGAGCAGTCGTCGCGCGCGGCGGACAACGCGGTCTCGCGCTTCATGGGTGAGAACAGTCTGGCGCTGGCCAACGGACGCAATGTGGTCAACGTGATCCTGGTCGATTTCCGCGCCTTGGATACCTTGGGCGAGATCACGGTTCTGGCCATCGCTGCACTCGGGGTCTTTGCCATGCTGCGGTTGCGTCCGGGCCGCGGCGGAAAGGAGGACCGGTGAACAGCATCATTCTCGCCACGGTGAGCCGCTTGCTCACCGGTTTGCTGCTCGTGTTTTCGGTCTTCCTCTTGCTGCGCGGGCACAATTTGCCGGGCGGCGGATTTTCCGGCGGCTTGGTCGCGGCCAGTGCCTTCGTGCTTGTTTCGTTCGCCAGTGGTTTTCCCGCAGCGCGGCGTTTGCTGGTGGCTCCCCCGCGTGTCATCATGGGCTTCGGTCTGGTCGTGGCGCTTGTCGCCGGGTTGGCCGCCAATGCGGCGGGTTATCCCTTTCTTACCGGCTTGTGGGACACGACGCCGTTTCCGGTGGTGGGCAAGCTGGGGACGCCCTTGCTTTTCGATGTGGGGGTTTACTTCGCCGTGCTCGGGGTGACGACGTTGATTGTCTTCAGCCTCGGTGAGGATTCGGAGGAGGAGGACTGAGATGGAATTTCTCCTGGCCATCACCATCGGCGTCCTTTACGCCGCCTCTTTCTACCTGCTGCTCCGCCGCGGTGTGGTGCGCGTGGTGCTCGGCGTCGCGCTGCTCAGTCAGGCGGTCAATCTGCTCATTTTCACCGCCGG
>CAZEYV010000015.1:0-4277 GCA_964516705.1 uncultured Chthoniobacter sp. | reverse complement strand
TCGGCGGGAACGGACTGGGCTTCGCGGATCAAGAACAGCAGCGGCACCATCCGGTTGGACACGGCGGGCAACAACGTGACCCTGGCCGGGATCATCGACAGCAGCAACACCAACGGCTTGGTCAAGTCCGGCTTTGGAACACTGACCCTCGGCGGGGACAATACCTACTCGGGGGCGACCACGGCGGATGCAGGGGTTTTGGCCGTCAATGGCAACCAGTCGTCCGCTACCGGTGCGGTCACAATCAGCACCACTGCAACCCTTGCCGGTTCTGGCACGATCGGCGGGGCCACCACGATCAACGGCCGGCACAATCCCGGCAACAGCCCCGGAGTGCAAACCTTCAACGACGGCCTGACCTACGCCACGGGGTCCACGCTGGTCTGGGAACTCACGGCGAACACGGAAAGTGGACGCGGCACGTCCTTCGACGGCGTGAACGTTGCCGGGGGCGTACTCTCGATCAACGCCGGGGTGACCAGCGATTTGGTCTTCAATGCGGCCGGCTCAACGGTCAACTGGAACGACTCGTTCTGGGGCAGCAATCGCCAGTGGCAGATCTTCGACAACGTTTCCGCACCGACTCTGGGGTCCGCCAATGTCTTCGATACGATCAACGTCAGCGAGGACAGTGCCTTCCAGTCCCTGGCCACCGTGCGGGCCGGTTCGGGCTTCTCCTGGGAGCAAATCGACAACGATGTGTATCTCAACTACACGATCCCCGAGCCCTCGACCTACGCTCTCCTCGCTTTGGGCGCCGCGGGCTTGGGCGCGCACGTCATCCGCCGCCGCCAGCGTCGGTAGGCCAACAAGGACGCGACCGCGCCGGGCTTTGCGGGGAAATTCCCTACCTTTGGCACAAACGTGCTGAAGTTTGGCGGAATCATCGGCGCAAATACCCGGGTTTGTTGTATTTTCAGGCTTTCACAAGGAGCGTTTTCCCCATGTCACGATCGTCTCACCTTCGTCCACGCGCTTTCACCCTCATCGAACTGCTTGTCGTCATCGCAATCATTGCCGTGCTGGCGGCGATTCTGGTGCCGGTCGGCCAAAGCATGCTGAACTCGAGTCGCAGCGCCGAGGCCAGTTCGAACCTTCGCCAAATCGGCGCCCTCTACGGGAGCTATGTGGCCGACACCGGACGCTTGCCACCGCACCGGCTCAGGGACTTGGGTATGCGGGGCGATGAATATCCGTTTTTCCAGAATGCCCTGCGGATGCAAGCCGGCCTGCCAACCAGGGGGAATCCGGGGGCAGATCCCTTTCTGCCCGCGTTCTTCTACGATCCGGTTGTGAAAAAGGGACGTCAACATCTGTGGGGATGTTTCGGGGTGAACGGGGTCATGCTGGCCCGCGGGAACGTCAATACCTACCCCAGCACCGCTGACTGGAGGGCCCGCGGGCCGGCGGTCGGGCAGCCTCCTGCCCTCGTCATCAACCCTTCCAAGAAGGTGCTGGCCTGCACCGTGCGGGGCAATAACACGAGGTTCGACAGCTCCTGGGAGCTGAGTCCGGACTGGGTTACCCAGGGGGGGAAAGCGAGTGGGGGGGCCGACGCACGCCACGGCGGGAAATCTTTGGCCCTGTTTGTCGACGGGCACATCGAGCGTTTGGATACAGACAACATGGATCGCGCGGAACGGGAAAAGTATTTCGCCCGCGATCCTTGAGGGCGCTTGGCGCAGGTCTGTCCCTGACCTATGCGGATTTCCCTACTATTCTTGGTATTTTGCTCCGGTGCTCTGCTCGATGCATCGAACCTTGTCCGCGCCGGCGACCGCCCGAATTTCATTGTCATCTTGACTGACGACCAAGGCTACGCCGATCTGGGTGTCCACGGTTTTCGCGAGGATGTGAAAACTCCCCACCTCGACCGTCTGGCCCGCGAGGGCGCGCTTTTCACCGAGGGCTACATCACCGCGCCGCAGTGTTCACCTTCGCGCGCGGGTTTGTTGACCGGACGCTACCAGCAGCGCTTCGGCTATGACTCGATCACCGAGGGACCACTGCCCCTCGAGGAAAAGACCATCGCCGACCGTCTGGCGGCCGCGGGTTATGCCACCGGCATGGCCGGCAAATGGCACCTCGAGCCGAATGTCGTGACTGTGGCTTGGGCGCTGAGGAAGGATTCTTCCCTCAGGACGGACAATCCTGAGCGCGTGACCATGCCGCGCGAGTTGCAGTTGCCCTATGGGCCCGGTGAACGCGGTTTCCAGGATTTCTACTGGGGCGAGCTGGACAACTATCTGCGCAATTACGATCTGGCGGGGCGTCCGCTCGCACCGGAGGGCGAAATGCACACCACGGAGGACGACCGCATCGAGGAACAAACCGCAGCGGCGCTGGCTTTCCTGCGGCGGCAGGACGGCGACAAACCTTTCTTTCTTCACCTCGCTTACTATGCCCCGCATGTGCCGCTCGTCGCGACCGACGAATACTTCGCCCGCTTTCCCGGCGACATGCCCGAGAGGCGTCGCACCGCATTGGCCATGATCGCGGCGGTGGACGATGGCGTCGGCCGCATCCTCGATTTGCTCGGGGAAAAGAAAATACGCGACAACACGCTCATCTTTTTCGTTAGTGACAATGGCGCGCCACTCGGCGCGCAACAGGGGGTCCCGATGGACGACGTGCTGCCGGTCGACAAGCCCGGGCCGGCGTGGGACGGCTCCCGCAACGATCCGCTCAACGGCGAAAAAGGCATGCTGGCCGAAGGCGGCATCCGCGTGCCTTTCCTCGCCGCGTGGCCCGGCCGGATTACCCCCGGCACCGTGTGGAAAAAGCCGGTCATTGCCTTGGACATTCCGGCCACCATCAATGCCGCGGCCGGCCTGCCTCCCGATGCCGCCTTGGACGGCGTCGATCTCCTGCCGCTGCTCGCGGGCGGAGAGGCCAAGGCGCCGGCGCGCGATCTTTACTGGCGATTTTGGAACCAAGCGGCAGTGCGCTCGGGGGATTGGAAACTTCTGCGGGCTGGCGGGGACCGCAAAATGCTCTTCGATCTCGCCCGTGATCGTGGCGAACAGACGAACGTCATCGCCGACCAACCCGACATCGCGGCGGACCTCGAGGCAAAACTCGCGGCGTGGGCGGATGAGATGTCGCCCCCGGGCCTGCCCGACGGCCCGCTCAACGGCCAAGAGCAGGGATGGTATGGATTTTATTTCGGCAAATCGAACGCCGACTGAGTCCGTATGGCCAAGATGGAAGACACTGCGGCCCCGCCGTCCGTCCGCTTTGCGCCGGAGTCGGGGGATCCCTTGCGCGACAACGGCTACGTCACGGCCATGTCGCACTTCTACCGCGGCGAAGTGGGGCGCATCATGGTCTGGCGCCAACGTCTCGACCTCACCACCACATGGGCCATCACCAGCACGACGACCATCATCACCGTGGCCTTTTCCTTCCGCGACATCCCGCACCTCATCTTCTTTTTCAACCTGCTCATCGTTTGGATGATGCTCTGGATCGAGGCGCGCCGTTACCGCTTCTATGACGCCTTCCGCGGCCGCGTCCGCATGATCGAATCGCACTTCCTCGTGGCTATTGTTTCGCGCAATCCCGGCCTGCTCCGCGGCGATTGGCAAAAGCTCGTCTGCGAGGACCTCATCCTGCCCTCCTTCAAAATCAGCAAGCTCGAGGCCGTGGGGCGGCGGCTCAAACGCAACTATGTCTTCATCTTTGCCATCATCATCGTGGCCTGGATGACCAAGGTCTTCATGCACGCGAATCCGCCGATCAGCTCCTGGTCGTCGTTCTACGACGCCTTGGCCGTCGGCGAACTGCCCGGATGGCTGGTCGGAGCCGTGCTCGGTGTCACCGTGCTATCCTCCGCTTTTCTTTGCTGGTATGCCGCCTCGCGCAGCGATGGCGAGATCACCGACCTGCAGGGAAGCCACCGTGAACAGTGGCGGATCTGATGCCAATCGCGAAATGCTTTCGGACTTTGCGCAATGCTCGGTGGGGCCCGGCCCCGATGTCTCCTGGCAATCTCGTGGACGAAGCCGACATGGCTGTTTGCGCCTTTTGCGCGAAAAATGTGTCACCGGCGGTTGCGAGAACGGCGAAATAGTCCAACTTCCACGAGTGTGATCCGGCCGCGTCAAACCCCGCCCCGGTTCAGGGCAACGAGACGAGGACGCGGTAGAAGGCCCGTGCTTCCGGCGGGTCGGTATCGGTCATCTCGACGGTGGCTCCGTTGCCGGGGATCGCGGAACCGAGCGGTTCCCACCCGACGAGATCAACCGAGCGCATGACCCGGTAGTTCCGGCCTTCGA
>CAZEYV010000014.1:0-2909 GCA_964516705.1 uncultured Chthoniobacter sp. | reverse complement strand
TTTTCAGCGCCACGGCCAAAGCCACGGGATTGGCCAGCTTGTGGGATGTCGGCGCGATCGGGGCGATGACCGTGCTGACCTTCGCCGCGTGCTATTGGGTCCTCGACCGGGCCACGCCCGGCGGGGCCTTCCTCATCCCGGGGCGGGAGGGGACTTTGCCCAATCCGAAGCTGTTTGATTACGTCTACCTGTCCTTCGACACCTCGACGACCTTCGGTCCGACCCTCGAGGTGCCGGTGTGCCGGTGGGCCAAAGCCCTGATGATGCTGCAAGTCGTGCTTTCCGTTGTCATCCTCACCGTGCTGCTCTCGCGCGCGGTCAACGCGGTCGGCTGAACACGCTGCCGCCGGGGCGGACCTCGCGCTGAGTTACAGGCTGTCGCCCGTGTCTGGATGGAAAAAGCGGGCGCGGGACAGGTCGGCCGTGAAACGAAGGTTGTGGCCGATGTCGGTGCGCGGTTCGGCGTGGGGGACGCGGGCGATGAGTTGGTGGGCGGACGAACGCAGGTAGACCCAGGTTTCCGCTCCGACCGGCTCGACCACATCGACCCGGGCTTCGAAGGTCGCGCCGGGGTCGGGATCGGTGAGATCGCGGGTGTCGGCCAGATGCTCGGGGCGCAGTCCGAGAATGACCTCTTGCCCGAGGTGTTTTTCCAGAAGGCGCGCCAAGTCGCCGCGCACGGCGAGACGGATGGGGTGGTCGGTGCTTTTCTCGGTGAAGATCACGCGGTCGCCTTCGCCGGTCACGATTCCCGTGATGGTGTTCATGCGCGGGCTACCGATGAATCCGGCGACGAAGAGGTTGGCCGGGCGGTGGTAGACCTCGAGCGGCGGGGCGATCTGCTGGATGCGTCCGCCGTTCATGACCACGATGCGGTCGGCCAGGGTCATGGCTTCGACCTGGTCGTGCGTGACATAAACCATGGTGGCCTGCAGGGCGTGGTGCAGGCGGGAGAGTTCGGCGCGTGTTTCCACGCGCATTTTGGCGTCGAGGTTGGAGAGGGGTTCGTCGAAAAGAAACGCTTTCGGCTCGCGCACGATGGCGCGGCCGAGGGCGACGCGCTGGCGCTGTCCGCCGGAAAGCGCCTTGGGTTTGCGCTCGAGGAGGTTGTCCGGCTCGAGCAGTCCGAGCAGTTTGGCCGCGTTTTCCACGCGGCGTCGGATGTCGTCTTTCGGCACACGGCGCAATTCCAGGGCGTAGGCCATGTTGCGGTAGACGGTCATGTGCGGGTAGAGCGCGTAATTCTGGAAGACCATGGCAAGGTCGCGGTCCTTGGGCGCGACGTCGTTGATCAGGCGTCCGTCGAGGCGGATGCTGCCCGAGGTGATGTCCTCGAGTCCGGCGATCATGCGCAGGGTGGTGGTCTTGCCGCAGCCGGAGGGTCCGACGAGGACGAGAAACTCCTTGTCGTGGATGGTGAAGCTTGCCCCTTCCACCGCGACCTTGTCCGGCTGGCCTTTGGCGCCCGGGTAGACTTTGCGGAGGTTGTCGATGACGATTTCGGCCATGGTTATTTGAATCCGGTGGTGGAGATGCCGCGGATGAAGGTCCGCTGGGTGAGGAAGAAGAGGAAGACAACGGGGAGAACAACGAGGGTGGAGGCGGCCATGAGCCAGTGCCATGCGGTGCCGCCTTGCACGCTCTGGAAATTCTGCAAGCCGAGGGCGAGGGTGAACTGCTCCTGGCGCACGAGGAAGATGAGCGGCCCGAGGAAGTCGTTCCACGTGGCCATGAACTGGAAGAGTGCGACGGTGAGCAGGGCGGGCTTGGCCAGCGGGAGGATGATCTGCCAGAAAATGCGGAATTCGCCGCAACCGTCCATGCGCGCCGCTTCGGTCAGGTCCTTCGGGATGGAGAGGAAGAATTGCCGCAGAAGGAAGACATTGAACGCGCCGGCCAGGAAGGCGGGGACCCAAAGCGGCTTGAAGGTGCCGATCCAGCCGAGTTCCCGGAAGAGCGTGTAGACCGGGACCATGACCACGGGGAAGGGGATCATCATGGTGGCGAGAAGCAGGAGGAAAACGCTGTCGCGTCCGCGCCATTCGATGCGGGAGAACCCGTAGGCCACCAGCGCGCTCGAGGCCACGGTGCCGACGACATTGAGCAGGGCGAGCATCAGGCTGTTGCGCGCGTAGAGCCAGAACGGACCCATGGCGCGCATGGCGTCGGGGTAGTTTTGCCATTGCGGTTCGGACGGCAACCAGCGCGGCGGCAGGCTCATCGTTTCGTTGAGCGGCTTGAGCGAGGTCGAGATCATCCAGGCGAACGGGAGAAAGAAGACGATGCTGAAGCCGACCAGCAGGATGACGGCGAACCAGCGGTTGCGGTGACGGGCGATGGGGTCAGCGTCCGGCATAATGCACGCGTTTCTCCCCGAAGCGCACGACGACGAGGGTGAGGGCGAGGATGAGGAGGAAAAGCACGAGGGCGAGGGCCGAGGCGTAGCCCATGTTCCAGTAATCGAAGGCGCTCTGGTAAATGTAGGTGGCGAGGAAGAGCAGGCTGCGTCCGGGTCCGTCCCCGCCATTGGTCAGGATGTAGGGCACGGCGAAGGTCTGCAGCGAACCGATGAGGCCCATGATGACATTGAAAAAAATGACCGGCGTGAGCAGCGGGAGGGTGACTTGGGTGAAGCGCTGCCAGGCGTTGGCCCCGTCCATTTCGGCCGCCTCGTAAAGTTCCGCCGGGATTTCCTGCAGGCCGGCGAGGTAGATGACCATGGCATTGCCGGCGCCCCACAGTCCGGTCAAGACAAGTCCCCACAGCGCCCACGAAGGGTCGTTGAGCCAGTCGGGCGCACGCAAGGAGGTGCCGGCGACGAAGTTGACCAGGCGCAGCGGCCATTGCAGCACCTCGTTGACCAGTCCGACCGAGCCGTTGAGCAGCCACTGCCAGAGGATGGCCAGCGA
>CAZEYV010000013.1:0-9451 GCA_964516705.1 uncultured Chthoniobacter sp. | reverse complement strand
GGATTTTCCCCTTGCCGCCGGGCGCCCGAAGATGATGATTACGACCTGCGCCGCGGGTGTAGTTCAATGGTAGAACGGCAGCTTCCCAAGCTGCATACGGGAGTTCGATTCTCCTCACCCGCTGCTCGTTGTATCTCCGCCGTGAAGCTCGCCATCGAATGGTTTCTCAACCCTGACCACCTCCCGCTCATCGTGGCGAAGGAAAAGGGGTTCCTCGCCGCGCGCGGCATCGGGGACTTCGAAATCATCGTGCCCGCCGAGCACTACGACGGCTTGTCGGAACTGGTGGAGGGTCGCATCCAGTTCGCGACCAATGAACCGTTGCATCTGATCGAGCAATACCACGAGAATTTCCTCTCGCTCGGGACGTTTTTCCAGACGCAGGGCGGGGTCATGATGAAAACGGAGTCCTACGCCCGCCTCAGTGCCGGCGGGAAAATCCGCGTGGCCACGCCGGTTTCCAACGACAAAACCAATGGCATCGGCTTCGAGATCATCCGCCGTTATGCCGCGCGCGACGGAGTCACGGTCGAGCGCTCCCAGGTCGAGTTTTGCGCCAAGGACTTTTACCTCGTGAGGCACATGCAGGAAGGCTGCGATGCGGGATGGCTGTGCTTCTACAATTTCGAGGGACTCGAGGCGGAGCATGAGAAGATGGACGTCATCCACATGAACGCCGCGACCGCCGGCTTCGCCAATTTTTCCGCCCTGGACCTCTTCACCAGCAAGTCGTTCTACCGCGATCACCGGGCCGAAGTGGAGGCGGTGGTGGAAGCGGTGCGCGAGGGGATCCGCTTCATCCATGCCCAACCCGCCGAGGCTCACGCCCTTTATTATGCCTACAGCGGTGAAGAGAAGACCCCGCTCAAGGACGCGATCCTGCGCCAGACCGACACCTGCTTTCGTCCCGCTTTCGCCTCCGACCATCGCGAGGAGTTGCCCATCCTGCATTTCTTCCGCGAGATCGGCATCACCGACCTGCCGGAAGAAAAATTCCGCACCGCTTTCCTCCGCTGATGAGCCGCACGGTTGAACGTCCACACCACTTCGCGGGTCTCACCTCGTCGATGATCAGGATTCTCTGCGCCCTCGCCCTTATTCCCACCGCCTCCGCCATGGAAACGAACCCCGGCAAAACCGAAACCCCGCCGCTCATCCCGCTGCGCGACTTCTTTCGCAACCCCGAAGGCGCCTCGTATCAGGTCAGCCCCGGCGGCGACTACATCTCGTGGCTCGCGCCCTGGGAAAACCGCCTCAACGTCTTCGTCCAGCCCGCCGACGGTGCCGGCGAACCGCGCCGTGTGACGGACGCCACAAAGCGCGACATCGCGGGGTATTTCTGGGCGGCCAAGGACCAGATTGTCTACCTGCAGGACGATGGCGGGGACGAAAATTTCCATCTTTATGCCGTCGATGCGGACGGCGGCAATCGTCGCGACCTCACGCCGTTCCCCGGCGTCCGCGTCGGCGTGGTCGATGACCTGCGCGACGACGAGGACCATCTGCTCATCAGCATGAACAAGCGCGACGCCCGCGTGTTCGACGTGTTCCGCCTCAACACGCGCAACGGCGAAATGGAAATGGTGGCGGAGAATCCCGGTAGTGTGTCCTCGTGGATCACCGATCACGACGGGCGGGTGCGCGCCGCGGTGCAGACCGACGGGGTGAACACCGAGTTGCTGACCAGGGCGACGGAAGACGAACCGTTCAAGAAAGTCCTGAGCGCGAACTTCCGTGAAAGCGCCGATCCGCTCTTCTTCACCTACGACAACAAGGATCTCTACGCCTCGTCCAACATCGGCCGGGACAAAGCGGCCATTGTCCGTATCGACCCCGCCACGGGAAAAGAGCTTGAGCTCATCTTCGAGCATCCCGAAGTCGACACCGGTCGCCTGCTCGGGTCGGACAAGCGCAAGGTCCTCACCGCCGCCGCCTTCACCCGGGACAAGCAGGAATACCATTTCTTCGACGACTGGCGCCGCGAGTTGCAGGAGAAACTGGAGAAGAAACTGCCCGGCACGGAAGTCGCGCTCAGCTCGATGAGCCGCGACGAGGACAAGTTCATCGTCCGCACCCACAGCGACCGCTCGCGCGGGACGTTTTATTTCTACGACAGCAACACCGATGAAATCCGCAAGCTGGCCGAGATCTCGCCCTGGCTTGACGCCGAAAAACTGGCCCCGATGGAACCCGTGCGCATTCCCGCGCGCGACGGACTCGAGTTGCCCGCTTACCTCACGCTGCCGCCCGGCGTCAAACCGGAGAACCTCCCGGCCGTCCTCCTCGTGCACGGCGGGCCGTGGGCCCGCGACGCCTGGGGCTTCGATGGTGCGGCGCAATTCCTGGCCAATCGCGGCTATGCCGTGCTGCAGGTCAACTTCCGCGGTTCCACCGGCTACGGCCGCGAGTTCTGGGAGAAGAGCTTCAAGCAGTGGGGCAAGGCGATGCAGGACGACCTGACCGACTCCGCCAAGTGGCTGGTCGACCGCGGCATTGCCGATCCGGAGCGCATCGCCATTTACGGCGGGAGTTACGGCGGCTACGCGGCGCTGGCCGGCATGGCCTTCACGCCCGATGTCTACGCGGCGGGGATCAGTTTTGTCGGGCCGTCCAACCTCTTCACCCTGCTGGCCAGCATCCCGCCTTACTGGGAGCCCTACCGTCAGATGCAGTATGAAATGATCGGCCATCCGGAGACGGAAAAAGATCTCCTCACCGCGGCTTCCCCGCTGTTTTCGGCGGACAAGATCGCTTCGCCGTTGCTCATCGCGCAGGGCGCCAATGATCCGCGGGTCAAGAAAGCGGAGAGCGACCAGATTGTCGAAGCGCTGAAAAAGCGCGGCATCGACGTGCCCTACATCGTGAAGGACAACGAAGGCCACGGGTTCGCCAACGAGGAAAACCGCCTCTATTTTTACCGCGCCGTGGAGCGTTTCCTCGCCAAGCACCTGGGCGGACGCGTCGAGCCGAGCAGCGAGGTGGTGGCCGAACTCGAACCTCCGGTGCCGGGTTCGTGAGGCGGTTCGGGGTATGAAAATCAGCGAGCAGTTGGTGGTGGTGACCGGCGGGGCGCGCGGACTCGGCACGGCGATTGTCCGCGCGGTGCACCGCGAGGGCGGCAAGGTTGTCATCAACTACCGCCGGAGCGCGGCGGCGGCCGAGCGCCTGGCCGGGGAATTGGGCGAGCGGGCGTGGGCCATCGCGGCAGACGTGACCGATGCGGACCAGGTGCGCCGGATGATGGCCGGGGCGGAGGAGTTGGCCGGGCAGCCCGTGCTCTCGGTGGTCAACAACGCGCTGCCGGATTTCCGTTTCAACGGGGACGACCGCACGCCGCTGGAGTCGATGGAATGGACGGCGCTGTCCACGCAGATCGAGGGCGCGGTCCGCGGGACATTGAACACGGTGCAGGCGGCCCTCCCGGCGATGAAAGCGCGCGGCTTCGGCCGGGTGGTCAACATCGGCACCGATCTTTTCCAGAGTCCGGTCGTGCCCTACCACGATTACATCGCGGCCAAGGGGGCCTTGCTGGCCCTCACGCGCACCGCCGCGCAGGAGCTGGGACCCCACGGGATCACGGTCAACATGTTGTCCGGCGGGTTGCTACGCACGACGGACGCGAGTGCGGCCACGCCCGAGGCGGTATTTGATTTCATCGCCGGGGTGACGCCCCTGCGCCGGGTCACGACGGTCGAAGAATTTGCCGACACTGTCCTTTTTTTCCTCTCGCCGTGGAGCCGCGCGATCAGCGGACAGAACCTGCTGGTCGACGGCGGGCTGGTGAAAAACTGAGGTTACCTCGCGGCGGCGCGCGCCGGACAAAAATCAGGCCAGCGTCCCGAGCACGGCGCGGGCGGGGGAGATGGTGGCGGGCGCGAGGAGGTTTTGGCGAACGCGGCGGAATTCTTCCCGCAAGGCATCGCGGCAGGCGGCATCATCGAGGAGGCGGAGGGATTCGGCGGCGAGACGGGAGGGCGTCGCGTCGGTTTGGATGAATTCCCGGACGATTTCCTTTCCGGCCAGCAGGTTGGCCATGCCGAGGTGGGGGACTTTGATCACGGCCCGGCCCGCGAGGTAAGTGAGGGGGGAGACTTGGTAAACGAGGGCGTAAGGGAGTCCGCACAAGGTGGCCTCGAGGGTGGCGGTGCCGGAGGCGACGAGGCCGGCGGCAGCGGTTTGCATGAGGTCGCGGGCATTACGCAGCCCGATCTCGCAGCCGACTCCGGCGTGTGCGGCCATTTCGCGCATCAGTTGCTGCAGTTTTTCCGAGGCGGCGGCGGCGGCGAAGACGGTCTGCGGGCGGCGGGCGAGGACGATTTTCGCGGCGGCGAGCAGGGACGGGAAAATTTTGCGCACCTCGCGCTCGCGGCTGCCGGGGAGGAGGGCCAAGAGGTCGGAGTTGCGCTGTCCGTCGCCGAGGATTTCCAAACGCGTCGCCATGGGGTGTCCGACGAAATCGGTGTGGAGTCCGGATTTTTCGTAGAGTTCCTTCTCGAACGGGAAGATGCAGAACATGCGGTCGAGCCAGCGGGCCATGCGCGGGATGCGCGCGCGGTTCCAAGCCCAGACCTGCGGACTGATGTAATAAAGGAGCTTGAGGCCGGGGCGCCGGGGCTGGAGAGCCTTGGCGAGGCGGAGATTGAAACCGGGGTAATCGACGAAGAGAACGGCGTCGGGATGGACGCGGTCGATAAGGTCGAGTGTCGCGCGGAATTTCCGGCGGAAATATCCGTAGCGGCGGAGGACGTCCCACAGGCCGACCACGGCGGCGTCGTGGGTCCAGTCTTCGACGTCCGGGGCAAGGGCGCGGAGTTTGGGTCCTCCGAGGCCGGAAATCCGGAGGTCGGGGACAAGGTCGCGCAGGTCGGCAAGCAACGCGGCCGCGTGGGTGTCGCCGCTGGGTTCGCCGGCTAGGACGAAGAGGTGCATGGGTGGCAGATCATGAGGCGCGTTGCGGGGCGCGTTCGGCGATCTGGCGGGTGATGCGGATGGCAAGATCGAGCGCGGCGACGGCTTCCTGTCCGCCGACCTTGGGTTGGGCTCCGGCGCGGGCGCAGTCGATGAAGTGGCGGAGTTCGCGCAGGAGGGGTTCGCCTTTGTCGATGGTGACGCGTTCCCGGACGATTTTGCCGTCCTTGAGGCGGAACATCTTGGCCGTTTGTTTCTGGTAGTTGAGGGAAAGGTAGGCGTCTTCCTGGAACAGGCGGATCTCGCGCATTTTTTTCATGCTGATGCGGCTGGCCGTGACATTGGCCACGCAGCCGTTGGCGAAATGGAGGCGCACGCTGGCGATGTCCTCGCCCTGGCTCAACACGGCCACGCCGACGGCATCGATGCTGGCCACGGGCGACTTGACGAGGTGCAGGATGATGTCGAGGTCGTGGATCATCACATCGAGCACAACGCCGATGTCGAGACTGCGTCCGGGGTAGGGCGATAGGCGGGTCACTTCGAGGAAGCGCGGACGGTCGAGCCTTTGCTCGAGGGCGTCGAGGGCGGGATTGAAACGCTCGATGTGGCCGACCTGGAGAACGAGGCCCTTGTCGCGGGCCAGATCGGCCATTTCGGCGGCCTGCGCCGGGTTTTCCGCGATGGGTTTCTCGACCAGCACGTGGCGTCCGGCAGCGAGAAGCTTCATGACAATCCCGTGGTGCAGGTTGGTCGGGGCGGCGACGGAAACGGCATCGCAGCGCGCGATGAGATCTTCGAGCGAGGTGGCGACGACGCCGCCGAATTTGCGGACGGCTTTTTCCGCCGCGCGCGGGTCGGGATCGTAGACCGCGGCGAGTCCGGCGTGGTCGAGTCCGCCGTAGATGCGGGCGTGGTTCCACCCCATGCTCCCGACCCCGACGACCCCGGCGCGAAGTTTGCTGCTCATGGTTTCACTCCGATGATGGAAATCCGATGTTCGTCGGCCAGGGCGCGGAGGCGGTCGGGGTCGACGAGGAGGGTGCGTCCGGCTTCCACAGCCAGCGCGGAAAGTCCGGCCGCGGCGCCCGCTTCGAGGGTGAGGGGGCCGATGACGGGAACATCGAAGCGGAAGTCTTGGTCCGGCTTGGAGACTTTGACCGCGACGGCTTGGCCGCGGCCGAGGGCGGCACCGCGTTTGATCGCTTCATTCGTGCCTTCGAAGGCTTCAACCGCGAGGACGGTGCCGTTGCGGACGACGACGGTTTGTCCGATGTCGAGCCGGCTCACCGCTTTGGCGATGCCCAGACCGAAGGCGATATCGTCATTCGTGCGGCGGCGCGGCTTGGGTCCGGCGACATGTCCCCCGGGCGCGAGAAATTCCTCGAGGAAGGTGGTGGCCGGCAGGAGTTCCACGTTTTGTTTGGCCAAGGCCCCGGCCACGGCGCCGAAGAGGGTTTCGGCATTGCGTTCCTTGAGCTTGGCGAGGAGCAAGAGCGCGGCGAAGTCGGGGCGGAGGTCGAAAAGATTTTTCGGTGCGATCTGGCCGGCCATGATGGCCTGGTGCGCGCCGGTTTCGCGGGCGTAGGCGGTCAGTTTGCCCAATTGCCCGACCTTGAGCCAGCGGATCTCGTCGACCAGGGCGGCGAGCGCCGGGTCGGTTTCGTTCTCGAACGCGGCCGCGCAGAGGCGCCTCACGCCGTGACGGCGCGCGGCCGCGGCGAGTTGGAACGGATAGCGTCCATTCCCGGCGATGATGAGAAGCGTGTCGGGCGGGCTCAACGGAGCGGATTGTCGGGGCGGGGAGTGCCCGAGGGCGAGCGTTTTTGCCTGGAGCGGACCTTGTGCGTCCGGGACACTCAGCCTTGCGGGACGAGCTTGAGGTCGTCGAGGTAGAGGAAGCCGTCGGGCGCGGCCAGCTCGAAACTGATCTCGAGAATGCCTTCGGAGGTGAGTTTCTCCTTGTTGAGGTCGCGTTCTTTTTTGAATTCGATTTTGTAACTTTTACTGACCGCCGACCAGTTGGCGCCGGGGCGGAAGTCGGTGGCCTGCTGCTCGCTGTCGGAAATGGCATTGCGTTCGCGCCGGACGGCGCCGCGTTCGCCACGGACGAGGCGGTCTTCGCCGAGTTGTTTGAAGCCGCGCCAGCCGAGGGTGAAGCCCGCGTTGGCCACCTTGCCGCCTTTGGCTTGGAAGCTGAGGGTGTAGGTTTTGCCGATTTCCAGCTGCACCGGCTGGCGCAGCACGAAGAAATTGGACGGGGCGCCGGTGGCGCGCTGCTCGGCGGAGGCGCGGAACAGCGGGTCGGTGTTGTCGCGTTCACCGCGGCGGTCGAAGTCGCGGGTGCCGGGCAGCACGAGGGACGGGGACGGCACGGCCTTGTTGGGCGAACGGGCGTAGCCGAATTTGAGGGCACGGGCGCCTTCGACCGGCTGCGCGGTGGCGTCTTCCTGGGCGTTGACGGCGGTGGCGTAGGCGAGGAAGTTCCCGCGCGCGATGCCCGTGTCGACGTCCCACTGGGAGGGAAGCTGCCACGCGGCCGGAACGGGTTTGTCGCCGGCGAGATCGGTCAGCGCTTCGAACTTCGGCGCGTCTTTACTTCCCTGGTTCACCGCCCAGGCCAAGCGTCCGTTGCTCTTGCCGGCCACGAGATCGAAGAGGCCGTCGCCGTTGAGGTCGCCGGTGGCGATGGTGTGGATGCCCGAGCCAAGGACGAAGGCTTGGGCGTCGTCCGGCGTGAGTCCGCCGCTCTTCGCCAGGTAGCCGGAGGGCGGGATGCTGTCGCCCCACTTCCAGCCGGCCGGCCGGAGGTAGGCGGTGACGCGGCCGCGGCGGTCGGTGACGAGCAGATCGGGCTGACCGTCACCGTTGACGTCGGCGAGGGCGGGTGTGAGTTGCTCGCGTCCCTCGCCGGGGGCGAGAGCCATGCGTTTCTCCTCGTTGAAGACGGGCGAGGCGGCCGAGCCTTGGTTGAGAAAGAGGTGAATGCTGTTGGCCGAATAGGAACCCTCGCCGACGAGCAGGTCCGGTTTGCCGTCCCCGTCCCAATCGTGCATGAGCGGGGCGAAGACGTTGCCCCAGCGGCGGGCCGGGTCTTTCATCGTGGGGACCATGGCTTTGGCCAGCGGTTGCGGCTGCGGGAATTGCGGCGCCTGGGCCGAGCCGGTGTTGCGGACGACAAAGATTTCGCCGAAGTAATTGCCGGCCACGAGATCGCGTTTGCCTCCGCCCAGGTCGGCCAGAGAAGCACGCACGCCGAGGCGCCGCTTCGACCATTTCTGGTTCCAGCCGCCGACTTCGTTGCCGCCGCCCAAGGCGGGCGGCCGCCATGGCGGCTCTCCTTCGCCGGAGGCCAGCCACGGGAGGGTGAGTTCGCCGGCCGTGAACTTGGGCTGCTCTTTGCTCCCGCTGTTGAAGTAAATCCGCACGTAGCCGAGAGGGTCGGAGGAAAGGATATCCGGCAAACCGTCCCCGTTGAGGTCGCCGACGCTCACGCCCACGGGCATCGGCGTCTCGCCCACGTTGCCGCTTTCGTTCAGCACGGGGAGATAACCGCGGAAGCCGGCGAGGAATCCGTCCTTGTCGACGCCGGACCAGAGGTTCGGCGACTGCAAGGTGCGCTCGAAACCGCCGTTGCGGATGGCATCTTTGGGACCGGCGGGTGCCGGCGCCTGCGCGGGCAGGAAGGACGGCGCAAGCAGCAGGAAGATGACCGGACGGGGAACCTTCATCCGGCGGAAGCTACACGCGTTCAGCTTCTGAAGCGAGCCGTCTGTTGTCCGTAGGCCTCGGCCTCGGCCAGCCACTGTGCGCCGGCGGGGACATCGTGGCGCGCGCAGAATTCGTCCCAGACCGCGCCCCATGGCAGGGACTTGGCTTCCTCCAGCAGGGCCAGGCGCGCGGTGAAGTTGCCGTTCGCCTCGGCTTCGCGCAGGTGCTTCGACGGTTCGAGGAGGGCGAGGAGAAGGGCTTTTTGGGTGGCGCGGATGCCGATGACCCAGGCGGCCACGCGGTTGATGCTGGCGTCGAAGTAGTCGAGGCCGATGCTGGTGCGGTCGAGGAAATCGCCGCGGACCAATTCCTCCATGACCGCGCGCGTCGGGTCGTCGAGGATGACGACATGGTCGCTGTCCCAGCGTACGCCGCGGCTGACGTGGAGCAGCAGGCGGGGAACGAAGAGGAGGACGGATGAAATTTTATCGGCGAGGGTTTCGGTCGGGTGAAAATGGCCGGCGTCAAGGCACACGGCTTTCTGCCGCGAGACGGCGTAGCCGAGGTAAAACTCGTGCGAGCCGGCCACGTAGCTTTCCGAGCCGATGCCGAAGAGTTTGCATTCCACGGCGTCGATTTCGTCCGAGGCGGGGAGTTTCTCCGCAAAGACGGCGTCGAGGGATTCGATGAGTCGCTGGCGCGGGCCGAGGCGGTCGGCCGGCAGGTCTTTGTAGCCGTCGGGGATCCACACGTTGACCACGCAGGTCGAACCGAGGGCGCGGCCGATATCGGCGCCGATCTTCCGGCAGCGTATGGCATGTTCGATCCAGAA
>CAZEYV010000012.1:0-7350 GCA_964516705.1 uncultured Chthoniobacter sp. | reverse complement strand
AGGGCGATGCCAAGGTCGATGGCGTGCCACGCGGCGGCGGGCTCGGTGGCGCCGAGGACGCGGGCCATCATGAGTCCGACCGTGCCGGCCACGCCGTGGCAGTAGCGGAGGAGGGCGCGTTCGTCGGGGATTTGCGTCGGACCCGTGTCGTCGCGCAGGGCGCGGGCCAGGGCGATGGCGGGTGCGGGGTCGGGGTTTTCGAGCGTGAGATAAAGCGCGGCGAGAGGGTTCGAGGTGTCGCGGTTTTCGAGGGCGGTGGCGACGGCTTCGATCTGCGCGTCGTCGCCGGTTTCGTCGGCGAGGTCATCGAGTCCGCGGCAGAAGGCGTAGAGTTGCGTGGCGGCGACGCGGCGGTCGGGGGGCAGAAATTTGCCGGCGAGGTGGAAACTTTTGCCGGCTCGGGCGAGGAGTTCTTCCGGAGTGGTGGTGCTCATGCCGCGCGGCGGAGGAGATTTTCCACCACTTTGGCGGAACAGAGGACTCCGGGCATGCCGGCGCCGGGGTGGGTGCCGGCGCCGACGAAGTAGAGACCGGGGATGTCTTCGCTTTGGTTGTGGAATCGGAACCAGGCGGATTGGGTCAGGATGGGCGCGATGGAGAATCCGGTGCCGTGGGTGGTGAGCAATTCGTCGCGGAAGTAGGGCGGGGCAACGTGGAATTGGGAGACGAGGTGGGTGTCGAGTTCGGGGAGGACGGTTTTTTGCAGGTGATCGAGGATGCGTTGCGCGTAGTGCGGACCTTCCGTCTCCCAATCGATCGGATGCTGGAGGTTGGGCACGGGCGAGAGCACGTAAAAGGTGTCATGCCCGTCGGGTGCCATGGAAGGATCCGTGGCGGTGGGGCGGTGGAGGTAAAGACTGAAGTCGTCGGCGAGGACGCCGCGATTGAAAATGTCGTGGAGAAGTCCGCGATAACGCGGGCCGAAGAGGATGGTGTGATGGGCGACGTCCTTGTAACGGCGGTTGGTGGCGAAAAAGAGGACGAAAAGGCCCATGCTGTATTTGCGGCGGGCGAGGTTTTTGTCGGTCCACGTGCGGCGGTGTTGCGCGGGGATGAGTTTGCGGTAGACGGTGGGCGGATCGGCGTTGGCCACGACGAGGTTGGCTTCGATTTGCTCGCCGTTGGTCAGACGGACACCGGCGGCGCGTCCGTCGCGGATAAGAATTTCTTCGACCGTGGCGCCGGTGCGGAACTGCACGCCGTGGCGTTGTCCGAGAGCGAGGAGTGATTCGACCAGCGCGCCGGTGCCGCCGCGGGGAAACCAGACACCCCATTCGCGTTCGAGGTAGTGAATGAGCGAGTAAAGGCACGAGGTGTCGAACGGGTTGCCGCCGACAAGAAGGGGTTGGATGCTGAAGAACATGCGCAGGGACGGGTCGCGCAGGTGGCGGCAGACCAAATCGTACACCGTGCGGTCGCCGCGGAGGCGGACCAGATCCGGGAGGATGCGGATCATGTCCGTGAGCGTGCTGAACGGCTCGGCGGACAACTTGGTGAAGCCCGTGTCATAAAGCTGACGGGACTTTTCGAGGAGCTTGAGATATCCGCGCTGGTCGAGCGGGTTGAATTTTCCGATTTCGCGCAAGGTGTCTTCGACCGTGCCGCCGTAGTCGAAGGTACGGCCTTCGTGGTCGATCATGCGATACCATGGTTTGACCGGAAGAAACTCGATGTGGTCGGCGCGGTTTTCGCCGAAGAGGGCGAACAATTCGTCGAAAAGGAAGGGGGCGGTCAGGACGGTCGGACCGGCGTCGTAGAAAAATCCGTCGCGACGGAAGACGCGGGCACGTCCGCCGTGGTCGGGTTGGCGCTCGAGCAGGGTGACTTCGTGTCGGAGTGCACGGAGGCGGAGGGCGGCGGCGATTCCGCCGAAGCCGGAGCCGATGACGAGGGCGCGGGGGGAAGAGGATGCGACGGTCATAGACCGCCGCTACAAGTAGTCGGATTCGACGTGCGTTGGAAGATGGAGGGTTCGCGGATGCCAGCGGCGAGGGCGGCGAGGTGGGGGGCGAAGGGGGCGGAGAGAGTGGCGGACGTCGTGGTGATTTCGTCGCAGAGGCGATGGAGATGTTCCTGCGCGGCGGCGACAGCACCGGAGGCGAAGAGTTGCTGAAGCCAACCATCGAGTTGCGGGTCGTCAGTGCGGGCGGTTTCGTTGCGGAGGAAGGCGAGGAGTGCGGGGGCGTTGTCGGGGCGGAGGGCGAGGTGGAAGAGAACGATGCTGTTGGCTTTGCCTTCGCGGAGGTCGAGGCCGGGGCGGGCGCGGCCTTTGAGGCCGAAGGCGTCGGCGAGGTCGTCCTGCAATTGGTAGGCGGCGCCGAGGCGGGCGAAGGATTGTCCGGCGCTGGTGGCGAGATCTTCGGGGAGCCGCGCGAGGAGGGCGGCGGCGCGGGCGGCAAGGGCGAAGAGGGCGCCGGTTTTGGCTTCGGCCATTTTTTCGTAGGCGGGGAGGGTCGGTGTCGCGGTGTGGAAGTCGATTTCGGCGGCTTGTCCGGCGGTGGCTTCGCGCAGGGTGGCGGCGAAGACCGGACTCACACCGGGAAGGCGCGCGGCGAGGGCGAAGGATTGTCCGATGAGGAAGGTGCCGAGGTTGATGGCTTGGCTGCGTCCGAAAGCGCGCCAAGCGCTGGCTTGGCCGCGGCGCATTTCGTCGCGGTCTTGCACGTCATCGAGGACGAGCGAGGCGTTGTGGAGGAGTTCGACCGCGGCAGCGAGGGTGATGCCGTGTTCGGGCGGAAGTTGCAGACTTCCGGCCAGGTCGAGGGCGAGGCGGGCGCGGACGCGTTTGCCGGGGCGCTCGAGGACGTAGGCGGCAGCTTGTCCGAGGTGCCCCGGGGTGCGGGCGGCATCGCGGAGGAGTTGTTCGACCAGAGCGAGGCGGTCGTCGGTCTGTGGCGCGGTGGTGCGGCGGGGGGAAGGCATGGAGATAAGGAGGAGGGAGGAGACTTGAAACCTGAAGGGGGAGAAAAAAACGGCCGGGGCTCGACGAGCCCCGGCCGCGGTGATTAACGGGTCAGCGTTTAGTGCGAGGCCGAGGCGTACGACGGATCTTCTTCGGCCGACTTGGCACGGGCGATGAAGTAGACGTAGAGGCCGAGGCCGCACTTGGCCACGATGTCCGCAATGCTGTAGCCGACCTGGAGACCGACGTTGATCGAGCCGGGGGCTCCGAAGCCGAGCATCGGCAGCATGTAGGCGATCGGGTAGAATGCCCAGCTGACGAGGATGAGGGTGCGGGCGCCGCTGATCAGACCGCGCGCGGCGGCCGGCTGACGGTCGAGGGAGTTGGAGAGTTCGATCCACAGCACATAAAGGATGTAGAGGAACGGAACCATGCTCAAAGCCCACCAGAGCCAGCGGGTTCCGGCGTCGGCGGAAATTTCGCCGGGGTAGCCGAGGCCGATCATCAGCAGTGCGGCGATGACCAAGCGGGTGAGCAGCGAGCGGGTCGTGCCCTTGGGCAAGGCGAGGACGGCCACGAGTTCCACCAGAAGAAGCGGAACGGTGAGCAGCCAGTCGACGTAGCGGTAGGCATCGTTGAACGGCTCGCCCGAGGCGATATAACCGGCATCGCCGAACTCGAACGCACCAGTCCAGCTCATGAAGATCCGGAAATAGTGGTAGCAGGCGATGAGTGTGACGATGCCCGAAACGATGAGGGCCGGACGGTATTTGGGGAGCACCGAACCGCGTGACAAAAAGAAGAACACGGTTGATGCGCCCATGGCGGCGACGGTCAAACTCAGCATGTTGTAAACCAAGCTGTATTGACCCGAACTGAGGATCTGAAGGGATTCCATATCGGGGGCGAGTCTGGTGGGATAACCTCAAGAGGGCAACAGTTTTTGTTTGAAAAAATCGGCGGCCGGTGGCGGCATGCCGGGATGGATGAGTTCGACGAACGCGGGCATTCCCGGCTGATCGGCAATGTCCTCATCGCCCTCGGGATCTTCGCCTTGGGGATTGCCTTGGCCGGACTTCTGCCGGACGAGATTTTCGCGCTCCGGCCGCATTATTTCGGCGATGGCGGGGCGGCGGCGATCGGGGTGGTTTTCTTGCTCGGCGGCTTCTGGCTGCGGAAGTGAGGCGGGGGTCAGGCGCAGGAGCAGCGCAGGGGGTGGGGAGGCCAGGTTTCGATGATGGTGCCGGTTTCGTCGATGGCGGTGTCGCCTTCGGGTGTGGCGATGACGGCGAACGGGGTTTTGTCGTCGAGTGAGGCGGCGACGAACGAGGCGGTCAGGCCGTTGACGTCGACCACGGCGCCGATGCGGAAGAGGGAGCGCGTTTCCTCGATGGCATCGTCGCTTCCGGAGCGCAGAACGACGCGCAGTTGCGGGTTCGCGGCGAGGGCGGCGACGGCCACGGCGATGTTGTCGCGTTCCTCGCTGCCGGCCGCGACGAGGGCGATGGCCCGCCCGGTTCCGGCGGCGGCCAGGCCGGCTTTCGAGGCGCCGTCGCCGATGAGCACGGGGATGCCGGACTTGCGGGCGATGGCCAGCGAGCGGGCGGCGGTGTTTTGCTCCATGCCGACCACGGCGATGCCGAGGGACTGCAATTCCTGGGCGAGGCGCAAGCCGACCTGGCCCATGCCGACCACGATGACGTGGCCGAAGCGGGGAGTGACCCGGCGCCCGAAGATCGCGGCGTGGCGTCCGGAGAGGAGGTAGTTGACGATGCCGGCGGCGAAGAGCGCGGTGAAGCCCATGACGAACAGCGCGGCGGTGGTGGCCCAGAGGAGGAGCCATGGTTCATCCGCCAGGGCCGGGGCGGAAATCGTCGCCGTGGTGCGCGTCGCGTCATAAAGCGCGCGCAGAAAATTGGCGTGTCCCAGTCCGACAAAGGTGTCGGCCAGAATGATGGCGAGCAACCCGGCTGCGCCCCCGAGCAGCACGCGCGTGCCGGAGTCGTAGGGGCGGAATTGTCCGGCCAGGCGACCGAGCAGGCCGCGGGTTTTGAGCGATTCGGGCGTGCGGTAGGGCTCGATGCGGGCCCCCTCTTCACCGCGTTGCGTCACGGTCACCCACTCGGGGATTTCCGGCGTCGAGGCGCGGCGGACGGCATTTGCCTCGGGGTGGATGGCGCCGGCGACCATGGCCGGCACGGAAATCGCGGCGGGCGAGAGCACGACGCAACCGGGCACGACGCTGCGCAGCTGCGCGCGGGCCGTGCGGTCGAACATGGCGACGAAGAGGCGCACGTCCGGGCGGATGTGGTGGACCATGAGGCCGTAGCGCAGGGCCTTAATGTCATCGTGCAGCATGACGGCCACGCCGTCGATGTCGGGGGCAAGTTCGGCGCGCACTTCGGCGTCGGAAGGTTCGTGCAGATGCACGACGGAGATGCCTGAGGTGGCGAGCAGCGAACAAACGCGGCGGCCCACGTCGGTCCGTCCGATGACAACAATGCGACGCGTTTTCATCCGGCAGGCAGCAGCGCTGGCTGGCATCTTTGCTCAAGAGGCTTGGCGCGACGGCCCCCGCGGGTCGACCCGGGGAGAAAGGTCATGGAGTAACCATATCCCAGTCTTCGAGGAGGGAACAGGAATTCCGCGGATCTTATTTGCTGCCGGGCTTCATGGCCGGGATGGCGGCGAGATCGGGCGGGAGGGCGTCGGGATCGAACGTCTCCGGATGCAATTCGACCAGGCCGTGGAAGGGGAAATCCATGGCGGGGAGTTGTCCGCCGGAGCGGTTGACCAGGCACGCGGCGGCGGCGACGCGGCCGCCGTGTTTCTTCACGATGTCGACGGTTTCCATGAGGCGTCCGCCGCGGGTCACGACGTCTTCGATAACGAGGAATTTTTCGCCGGGTTTGATGGCGAAGCCGCGGCGCAGGACGAGGGCCCCGTTGTCATCCTTTTCGGCGAAGATGTGGGGCTTGCCGAGTTGGCGGGCGATTTCTTGTCCGACAATGATGCCGCCGAGGGCGGGGGATATGACGGTGTCGCAGTCGATGGCGCGGAGTTGCGCGGCGAGGGCGCTGCAGACTTGTTCCGCGACTTTGGTGTCACGCAAAAGGAGGGCGCATTGGAAAAATTCGCGGCTGTGCAGTCCGGAGCGGAGGACGAAGTGTCCTTGGAGGAGGGCGCCGGTTTGGCGGAAGAGATCAAGGAGTTCGGGTTGGGTCATAAATGTGGAAGCGGCGTCCCGCCGCTTATCGTTTTGGTTAAGCGGCAAGATGCCGCTTCTACTTTAAGCATTCACGAAGGAGAGATTTGCTTCGTGGCGTTGGAGAAATTCTTTGGCCAGTTTGCCGTAGGCTTCGGCGCCGGGGCCGCGGGGATCGTGCTCGAAGATGGTGCGGCCGAAGCTGGGGGCTTCGCTCAGGCGGACGGTGCGGGGGATGACGGTGTCATAAAGGACCTCCTGGAAATGGGCGCGGACATCTTTGACCACCGCTTCGGCGAGGTTGGTGCGGCGGTCGAACATGGTCATGAGGAGGCCGGAGAGGGTGAGGCCGGGATTGGCGCCGGATTCGCGGATCTGGCCCATGACGAACATGAGTTTGCCCAGTCCTTCGAGGGCGTAGTATTCGCACTGCACGGGGACGAGGAGCTGGTCGGCCGCGGCGAGGGCGTTGGTCATGAGGATGCCCAGCGAGGGCGGGCAATCGAGGATGGCGAAATCGAAGGTGTTTTCGTCGCGCAGGGGTTGCAGGGTGCGGCGGAGTTGCTGGAGGTGGTTGTCCATGCGGGCCACTTCGATCTCGAGTCCGGCGAGGTCGATGTTCGCGCCGATGACCGAGAGATTGGCGAGGCGCGTTGGGGTCAGGCAGGAGCGGACATCACTCGCGCCGGTGAGCGGGCCGTAGAGGGTGGGCGGGTTTTCAATCTCGGCGGCCACGGCGCTGGTGGCGTTGCCTTGCGGGTCGAGGTCGACGAGGAGGACGCGTTGGCCGTGCGTGGCGAGGCCGGCGGCGAGGTTGACCGAGGTCGTGGTTTTGCCGACGCCGCCTTTTTGGTTCGCGACCGCGAGGATTTTCATCAGGAGTTATTTAACCGCAGAGGGCGCGGAGGACACGGAGAAAGAGGGTTTACTGCCCGTAATAAGCGACGAGGCCTTCGACCACGCCGCGGACGTATTCGCGGTAGATGCTTTCGCGGGGGGTGCCGTTGATGTTGCGGCGGCCGGGGTAGTCGCCGAGTTGGATGCGGTCGTGGACTTCCCGGTTGTTCATCACGTAGGGCTCGAGGTAGATGACCGGGCACTCGAAGAGGCGGTTGGCCAGGAGGTTGCGGGCCCAGATGTAGGGGGAGCCGCCGACGTTGATGGCGGTGTCCGAGGTGTAGGTGTAGGGCGGGAGCCGGGTGGCGCGGGCCATGGATTGCGCGACGGCGCGGGAGACGGAAAG
>CAZEYV010000011.1:0-8568 GCA_964516705.1 uncultured Chthoniobacter sp. | reverse complement strand
GCCCACGGCGCCTTGGAAGTCGTATTGCTCGCCGGCGTTGCTGCGCTGGCGTTGTCCGGTAACGGGAAGGTAGGCGATGGCGTCCTCGGGTCCGAATTGCACGGCCGGTGTTTCGTCCTCGGTGCGGAAGCCGCCGCTGAAGCTTTGGGTGGCGGCATTCCATATGACATTGAGGTCCGCGTGGGGCACGGGACGGACCACGTAGCCGGCGCCGACTACCGGATCATAGTCGCGCGCGCCCGCGGTGTTGCTGACCAGGACGCGGATGTCTTCGGCCTGCGTGGCGGACAAGGGCAGCGCGGCGGCTATGACAAGTAGGGCGGGACGTTTCATGGTTCAGAACTCCACGGTGATGTCTTGCCCGGACTCGACGCGTTCTTTGAGCACGGAGGCGGCGATGGTTTGCACGTGGCCGTCGGCGAAGAGGTAGTTGGCGTTGCCGGTCGTGCCGTCGGGCGCGCCGCCGCCGAAGGCATCGGGCCAAATTTCGCCGCGCACGCCGCCCCACGATTTCATCACGCCGGAGTGGATGTGATCCGTGCCGGTGGCAGTCTTGTTGGTGTTCCCGAGGAACATGACGATGGAGCGCGACGGGTTGGGGATGCGGACCAGGCGGTCGAAGACGGCTTCCCCGGGGACGGGTTCGCCGGTCGCGCCGTCGACGAAGGAGTCGGCCTCGACGCGTTCGTTCATGAGGTAGCTGGTGGCGTGGTCGGTGCGGAGTTTCTCGGCGGCGCGCGGGTCGGCGGGACAGACGCGGACCGTGGTGTAGTTGGTGCCGAGGTAGGGTTGGAGTTGTTCGATCCAGGTCGAGTCGGGGTCGAGGCAGTTGATGCTCGGGAGCTTGCCGTTGTTTTCCGCGGCGTAGAGGTGGAGACCGGCGCCGATGGATTTCATGTTGGCCGCGCATCTGGAGCGCAGGCCGGAATCCATGGCCCCGTTGACCGCCGGGACAGCCAAGGTGGCCAGCACCGCAAGGATCGCGATGACCACCAACAGCTCGACTAGAGTAAAAGCCGAACGATTCGCAGCCGAGTATCGAAAAGAAGTGGTCATTATCATCCGCAGAGCAAAAAAACGGGACTTGTGGGTGTTGGCCATGGGGGGAGCGGTCAGTAAGCGAAGCTCAGGCCGACGTTGACCCAGAAGACGTCGTCCTGGTCGATGGCCTCGAGGGCTTCGAGGGCGACGGAGTAGTTCACGCTGGCGAAGGCCGAGACGTAGTCGTTGAGCGCCACGGTGCCTTGCAGGCCGAACTGGAAGTTGTTCAGGCCGTAAACCTCGGTCGTGTTGTAGCCGAAGTTGAGTCCGAGCAAGGCGTAGGGTTGCAGGCTGACGATGTCGTCGTAGACCGGCAGGTCGCCGTCGAGGCGGAACTCGAGAAATCCGCCCGGATTGTTGTTCAAGTCCCAGATGAAGACGGTGCTCGGAGTGACATAGGGAATCGCGGTGGTGCCGAGGACAAGGAAGAGTTCGTTGCCGTAGGTGTTGTGGACGTGCTCGGAGTGTTCGTCGTGCTCTTCTTCCTCGTGTCCGTGTTCTTCATGCCCGCTTTCCTCCTCGCCATGGCTGTCCTTGGCGTAGCGCGGCACGTAGCGCAGGTTGTAGCCGGGGACGAGGAACACGGGGCCGAGCTCGACGTTGTAGGCGGCGGTGAAATCCCATTCGACGAGGTCGTTGCCCAGGCCGAAACCGTTCCAGACATTGACCAAGAAGTCGCCGATGCGGACACCGACCTCGTTGACGTAGGCGCCCGAGGGGCCGGATTCGTCCACGCCGTAATGGACGTGGCGACTCTCCCAACCGGTGGTCACATTCACGTCCCAGATGCGGTCGGAGTCGGCCGCGCGGACCGGGATGCCGGTCTCCTGCACATCGACCGCCTCGGTGATCGCGGCCTGCTCCGAGGAGCGCTCGCGGGCGCTATGAACGTGCCCCGGTCCATGAGCACAGAGGACCGAAGTCGTTGTGGCCAAACCCAATAAAACTAATAATGAATTGATTTTCATAATGCACTACTATTATTTAATAAGGCGCTGCCGCTGGGCTGTCAAGCGGGGGCGCGGAAAAAGAATCCGCGTCAGCGTGGCGCCAAGCCGGCCTCTTGGCCGTTGACGAATCCGCGCAAAATGCCGCGGTGGTGATCGAAGGTGATGGTCACCGCGCCGCACCCGTCCTGATCGAAAATTTCCGCCCCGGTTCCGGCCAGGCGCGTCCGAAGCGCTGGTTCGTCGCGGCCGTCGCGGAAAGGATCGCGCGGGGCGAGCACGATGGCGCGCGGTTGCACGGCGGCGAGAAATTCCGTCGTGGCGAAGATGTCCTCCCCGTGGCGTCCGAGCACGAGGATGTCGGCGCGCAAGGTTGCCGGATCCGACCGGACCAGCGCGGCTTCGGTTGCGGCACCGCTATCGGACATGAGGAGGATGCGGAACGGGCCGTGGTCGAGGCGGACCACGAGGCTTTGGTCGTCGGCGGTGCGTGCTTGGTCGGACGGTCCGGGGTGGAGGATTTCGACCGAGGTGCCGCGCCCGGCGGCGAAGCGGTCGCCGGGGAGCACGAGGGCCTTCGGGATTCCGCGTTCCTGCAAGAGTTTGTGCAGCATGGTGCGCGAGCGGGCGCGGTCGCGCAGGATACCGGTCATCCACCGCCGCGGCGGATGCGAGCCGAGCAACCGCGGCGCGCCGCCGAGATGTTCCGCGTCGCCGTGGGTCAAGACGATGACCTCCGGACGCCCGATGCCCGCGGCACGGAGGGCCCGTTCGATGATGGAACGTGCTTCGGCCTCGGTCCCCGTATCGAAGAGCCACGCGCTGTCACGCGTGCGGAGGAGTTGCGCGCCGCCGGTGGACAAATCGAAGACGGTCAACCGCGCGGGCGGTTGCATCCATGCCGGCGGAAGTTGCAGGTAGGACCCCGGCAGGTCGGCGGTGCGGCCGACCACGCCGACGAGCAGGGCGGCGAGGCCCCAGGAGGTGTTGTTGAAAACCGTGGCCAACCAGACGGAGACTGCACCGCCGATCAAGGCAAGCATGGAGACGGCGAGGATGCCGAAAGCGAGGGGCACGGCGAGCATGTTGGCGGGGATGGCCAGGAGCGGCACGAGATGGAAAACCAGCGCGGTGAGGGGCAGGCTGCCCAGCCATGCGGCCGCCGACACGCCGAGGGTGGAGGCCAGGGCGTGCCCCGCGTCCGCAGCTACGGCCTGGCCGCGGGTGTAAAGCCGGCGCGGCAGGAAAGGATCGGGCCGCAGGCGCACCGCGAAAAATTCCTGGAGCGGCGGGGAGAGCAGGAAGATGGCGGCGACGATGCTGAAGGACATCTGGAAGCCCGGGGAGAAAAGCTGGTTGGTGTCATAGCCCAGCAGGAGCAAGGCCGCCGCGGCAAGGCTGTTGGCCGGGGAGACCGGGCGGTCGAGGAGGAATCCGGCGAAGGCGGCGGCCAGCATGACCGCGGCCCGCAGGCTCGGTGGCGAGGCGCCGGTGACCAGGGCGTAGAAAAAAAGCGCGGGGATGATGACGAGCACGGCGCGGCGGCGGCTCAACCCGAGCGGACGGAGCACGAGCCAGAGGAGCAGCGCGACCATGCCCACGTGGAGACCGCTCACACTGAACAAATGGAAAGTGCCCGTCTGGCGGAAGGCGTCGGCATACTGATCGGATCCGGTGTCGCGCACGCCGAGCGTGACTCCGGCAATGAGCGCGCGCAGCTCGGGGGCTTTGTCCAGGCCGAGTCCGAGCGTGTGCAGCATCCAGCCGCGCGCCGCGAACGCCGCGCTTTGCACCGGGGATCCGGCGCCGCGCCTGAGACGGCGGGCCGGCGTGTCGCGTCCGGCCCGCATTTCGAGGAAGACCCCGCGTCGTCCCCACCAGTCGGCCGCATCGAACTGTCCGGGATTGCGGGCCGGCGGCAGGCGGGAAACAACGCCGGTCATTTCCCAGCGGTCGCCGTAACGCGGTGCGGATTTCGCCGTCCACCGCGCGACCACGCGGACCGGTGGACGCGCGGTGCGGCCGTCGATCGTCCACTTCTCGACCCGCAGCGGCGCGCGCCACGATCCCGGCGGGGATTCTTTCGGCTCGTCGAGAACGAGGCCGGTCAGGCGCACTTCGCGCGGCGCGTCGAACACGTCCGCGGCGAGCGCGCGCCCCGGATCCTCCCGTCCCTGCCAGGTGTGAGCCAGGGCGAAGGAGGCCGCGCCGGCGGCGAGCAGCGCGGCGGTGCCGCCGCGCCACGGGGCGGCGAGCAGGCCCGTCAGGACTATGACAAACAAGACGCGCGGGTCGGGGGTGGCGTATTCGGCGAGGAGGATCCCGGCGACCGCCGCGAGGGCCAGGCCGAGCAGGGGCAGGCGGGGGGAGGACAAGACGGGAGTCCGGGTGAGGGTTTCCGGCGGTGACTGGCCACCGCCGCGGTTCATTGTCCGGCGAACTTGAGCAGGGCGAGTTCGACCCGCTGGTCCTCGTCGAAATAAAAGCGCACGGCGCCGTCGCGGCCGCGGAGGTCGGTGGACACGCCGGCGCTGGCGCGGCGGGAGTGGATCTGGTGGAGTCCGGGCTCGGCCCGGTGGTACGGCACGCCCCAGGCCTCGATGCGGCGGCAGTTGGCGCAGCGGAGGGCGAAGTATTCCTCCATGGCGGTGCGTTCGAGCACGCGGTATTCGACGTTCTCGATCAGCTCGACAGTGTCATAATCGAAAAACTCGAGCGGATACAGTCCGCGCGCGGGCAGATGGGTCCACTTCCAGCGCAGGACGCCGAGGCGGATGCGCGGGTCGTGGCCGGCCACCCGGTTGCGGAAGGAAAGGGTGTTGAGGGACAGGACGACGGGCGCCTGCAGTCCGGCCTCGACCGTGACATAAACATGGTCGGTGTTCTCCGGCCGTGGCGAGTTTTCGATCTCGAAGCGGGCCACGGCGCCGGCCACGCGGGCCATCGGCGTCGACGGGAAGGCCACGCCGTGCGGATGGTCGCTGGGGGCGCGGTGCTTAATTGAACGAGAACGGGCTGTAGAGGTTCTCCTCGTAGGACGAGTCGAAGAAGGTGTCGACGGCGGGCGGTTCGTAGGCGAAGGGCGCGTTCACGTTGCCGCCGTAGCGGTTGTAATTCTGTCCGGAAAAATACGGGTGGCTCTGGTCGACCGCCTTGGGGCCCTTGCCGTAGAATTCGTAGGACCGGCCCATGTAGTTGATGACGGGTGCCGGCGTGCCGGCGGCGCGCAGGGCGGCCAGGTCGGCATTGCTCAGGTTGTAGGCTTTGCGCGTGCTCTGCATGTAACTGACCAGACCGGGGCCGGGGACGCCGGCCCGGGCCGAGGCGGCGACGTCGGCCACGCTGAGGGGCAGGCCTTCCCGGACCTTCAAGGTGGTTGCCGCCGGGACGCCCGGCTTGGAGAATTCGCCGAGGATTTTCGGGTCGACTTGGGAGGTGGTGGCGCAGCCGGCCAAGGCTAGGACGGCAAGGAGAAGGAAGGGCTTCATGGAGTGCGCGTATGGTGTCCGTCCCCCGCGTTGCTGGCAACCCCAAAGACCCCCGCGGAAATCCCTTGCCAGCCGGTCCCGGGCGCGGTATTTTTGAGGACCTTTTTACGGGGAGACTTTTATGGCCTACGCAATCATCCAATCCGGCGGGCGTCAGTTCCGCGTGCAAACGGGCGACGTCATCGACGTCGAACTCCTCGACGTCGAGGCCGGGCAGCAAACTGTCTTCGAGGAGGTCCTCCTTGCCGCCGACGACGCGGGGGTGAAGATCGGTGAACCGCTGCTCAAGGGCGCGAAAGTCACGGCCGAGGTGGTGGAAGATGTCCGCAAGGCACCGAAGGTTGTTTCCTACAAATTCAAACGCCGCAAAGGCTACCACCGCACGGTCGGGCACCGCCAGAAACACACGCGGGTGAAGATCGGCGAAATCAAAGCTTAAGGTTATGGCCCATAAAAAAGGACAAGGCAGCGTCAAGAACGGCCGCGACAGCGTCAGCAAGCGGCTCGGCGTGAAAAAATTCGGCGGCCAGGAAGTGCTCGCCGGCAACATTCTCATCCGCCAGCGCGGGCGCAAATTCCTGCCGGGCCGCAATGTCGGCCTCGGCCGCGACTTCACGCTTTTCGCGCTGGAGAGCGGCAAGGTCGAGTTCGACCGCGGTGGGCGCCGCATCAACGTGGTCGCGGCGGCGAACTGAAGAACCCTTTCCTCCTCGGGAAAGACCGGAGCCCGTCATGGGTTCCGGTCTTTTTCTTTGGGGTGCCGGATGCAAATCGGGATTGCCGCGGACGGTCTCCGTTAGAATGATGCGGGTCGATGCTGGAATTGATGCAGAAGGGCGGCCCGGTCATGTGGGTCATACTCGCGGCGAGCACGCTCGGTCTGGCCGTTTTTCTCGAGCGCCTCGTCTACCTGCACCGCGCGCAGGTCCGGGTGGGGGAGTTCCTGCGCGGCCTGGCCAATCTCGTGCGGGACAACCGTTATGACGAAGCGCGGCAGCAATGCCTCTCGACGCCCGGCCCGGTGGCGCGCGTGGCCCTCAGCGCGGTGCTGGCCCGGGAGTGTCCGCGCGCGGAGCTGCGCGACATCGTGCAGGAGGCCGGCCAACTCGAGGTGCCGCGCCTCGAACGTCATCTCCTTCTGCTCAACGGCATCGCCTGGGTCGCGCCTTTGCTCGGCCTGCTCGGCACGGTGCTCGGACTGCTCGAGGCATTCTATCTCGTGTCCTCGCAAGGTGGCTACGCCACGGTGGCCGATTTGTCCGGCGCGGTTTACCACAGCCTGATCGCCGCGGCGGCCGGGCTGGCGGTGGCCATCCCGGCACTGATCGCCGCGGCTTACCTTTCGTCACGGGTCAAAGAATTGCTGCACGACATGGAGCGCGCGGGCATCGAAATGGTCAACCTGCTGAAGAACCGCACGTTGCCGGCGGCGGAAATTCTCGCCATGGAAGGCGAACCGGCGGAGGAGCCATGAGGCTCGAGTCCACCGTGCGCTGGAGCGGTGCGCCGACCTTGGCGGCCGGCGCGGCCACCGTCTTGTTGCTGCTGATTTTCTACATCCTGCTCTCCAGCAGTTATCTCCTGCAGCCCGGCACGGCGCTCGAATTGCCGTCCTCGCGTTTTCTGCTCCCCGCCATGCGCAACCCGCTCATCGTGTCCGTGACCGGCGGTGCGGGGGCGTCGGTTTATTTCGAGGACCGCGTGGTCGATCCGGCGCAACTCGGCGAGCGGTTGTCCTCGCGTCGCTCCGTCTCGCGCCAGGTGGTGATCAAGGCCGACCGCGATGCGCCGCTCGCGCTGGTCGCCCAGGTCACCGAGCTCGCGCTGGCCGAGGGATTTTCCGTGGCCCTGGCCGCGGCGCGACCCCCGCAGCCATGATCCTCGCCGAGCGTTTGGCCCACGTTTTCCACTGGCCGACGACCTACCCGATCAGGCTGCTTCTGCCGGCCATGCTGGTGGTTTCGTTGCTCCTGCACGCGGCCGGGATTTATCTCGTGCGGACCGAAGCGGCGCCGCGCGGCATGCCGCTGCCGCCGCGTCCGGCGCGCATCACCATCGTGCCCGACGGCCCCGCGTCCGTCCTGCTCGCGGCGCGCGATCCTTCATGGCTGGATCCCGGCCGCTACCGGAGCCGGCTTTTGCCGGCGCCGCGCTGGCAGCGGCCACCGCGGGCCTTGCAGCCCGAGCTGCCCCCGTTGGTTTCCGCCCCGCCGTCCCCGGCGCCCGAGACGTGGATCAGCGCCCTGCCCCCCCTTTCGGTGCGCGCACGCTTGGAAGCATCGTCGGTGGCTTCTGCCCCCGGCCTTGTCCCGGTCACCGCGCGCTTCGACGCGGAAGGGCCCGAGGTCACGGAGGAAGTGCTGGTGCGTTTGCGCTCGGCCGCGCCGGAAGGCACGGTGCCGGGTTTGCCCACGGAATTGCTCGTCGTGCTCGACGCGTCCGGGGCGGCGCGGCATGTCTGGTTGCTGCGCAGTTGCGGCGTGCCGGCGTTGGATAACGCCGCGCAGCGGGCCGTGCAGCTTTCGCGTTTTGGAGCGCCGCCCGGGGGTTACCGCGGGGTGTTGCGCGTCATCTGGGCGCCGGCCGGGGGGGTGGCGCCGTGATCCGTCTGCCTCCGGAGTTGCTGCCGCTGCTTTACGCCGTGACGCTCCTCGCGGCGGTGCTCGTGCTCTGGCTGGCGGGCGAATGGCGCCGGGCGCGGCGGCGCAAGCGGGAACGGCGCGGACTCTTTCCCTGCCGGCTTTGTGCCGAGTGGATCCGGCACGGGGGCAAAGCGGAGTTGGTCCGCTGCTCGGCCTGCGGTGCGCTCAACGAACCCGGGCGCGCCGTGGATCTCTGACTTTCCCGGCGCCCCCGCGGGAGGGAAATCATTGCCACCCGCACGGCAGGAGGTTCATGTTTGTCTCCGTGGTTGAAGTCGCTCTACCCCGCCCGGCCTTCATTGGCATGGTCCATGTCGGGGCCCTGCCCGGCACGCCGTGCGCTTCGCAATCGGTCGACGAACTGGTCCGCGCCGCCGTGCAGGAAGTGTGGACGCTGGCCGAGGGGGGATGCGATGCGATCCTCGTGGAGAACATGCACGACATTCCCTA
>CAZEYV010000010.1:0-7470 GCA_964516705.1 uncultured Chthoniobacter sp. | reverse complement strand
TCCACGGTCGAGAAGCCGCCCGAACCGCTTGTTCTCCCGCCGCCCAAGCCGGCCGCCACCCCGCGCCAGACGCCGGTTCCGCGATCCACCCCCAAGCCTCCGCCCGCGCCGAAGTCCCCACCGCTCGTCCTGCCACCTCCTCGGCCCGAGGAGAAAACCCGCACCGTCCCTGTGCCGACGCCGGAAGAAACCCCGAAAGAAATCAAACTTCCGCCCCCGCGCGAATTGGCCACGCCGCCCCCGCGCGGGAGCGAACGCGAATCCGGGGCCCCTGCCGCGCCGATCGTCGTGGAGAAATCCGGGCAAGCCGAGGATGAAGGGCTGGCGCCGCCACCGAAACGCGAGCGCCGCGGTCTCTTCGGCTGGGGGGGCGGTCCGCGCTACCGCTATCTCTCGCGCAGCGTGCGCGATGCCATCGACCGTGCGCCGGTCAAGCGCGGCCGCTGGCAATACGTCATCGTGCACAACAGCGCCACGCGGCAGGGCAACGCCCGCATCTTCGCCAATTACCACCGCAATGTCCGCAAAATGCAAAACGGCCTGGCCTACCACTTTGTCATAGGAAACGGCACCTCCTCGGGCAACGGCGAGATCGAGATCGGTCCGCGTTGGACCCGCCAGATCAACGGCGGCCATGTGGCCAGCGATTACCTGAACAACATCGCCATCGGTATCTGCTTTGTCGGCGATTTCGACCGCGACGTCCCGACACGCGCCCAGCTCGGCGCCTTGGAGGAGCTGGTCGACTACCTCCGCAAACGGGTCGGGCGCAGCAAGGGCCGTGTCCTCATCGTCAAAGGCCACCGCGAAATCAACCCCCGCCCGACGAGTTGCCCGGGCAAGCGTTTCCCTTACCGCTGGATGCACCGGCGCTTCAACTGATGCGCCTCGGCATCACGGGCTCTTCGGGATTCATCGGTCACCGGGCCGCGGAGCTGGCCGCGGCACGGGGTTGGGAGGTGGTGCCTTTCTCCCGGCATCCGCGTGACACACGCACCCGCCGTTTCCTCCCGGGGGAACCCGCGGATGTGGATGGACTCGATGCAGTGCTGCATCTCGCCGGGGAGCCGGTGGTCGGACGATGGACCGCGGACAAGCGGCGCCGCATCATGGACAGCCGTATGCTCGGCACGCGGTCGATTGTCGAAGGAATCGCCCGCGCCAAGTTACCGCCCAGCGTGCTGATCAGCGGGTCCGCCATCGGCTTTTACGGTGACACAGGCGATCGCGAAGTCGACGAGAAGGCGCCGCCGGGACGCGGTTTTCTGGCCGATGTCTGCCGCGTTTGGGAAGCTGAGGCGAACCGGGCACAGACCTCCCGCGTGGTCCTGCTGCGCACCGGTTTTGTGATCGGTCGCGGGGGCGGGGCCATGCAAAAGATTTTGCCCGTCTTTCGTTGCGGGCTCGGCGGCAGGCTCGGTTCCGGTCGCCAATGGATGTCGTGCGTTCATGTCGATGACGTTGCCGGCATGGCCCTCTGGGCGGCGGAAAACCAGACGATCGCCGGTCCACTCAATGCGGTGATGCCATCACCGGTCACCAACGCCGAGTTCACCCGCGCGGTGTCCCGCGCCGTGCATCGCCCAGCGGTGCTGCCCGCGCCTGCGTTCGTTTTACGGCTCGTGCTCGGGCGCATGGCTTCGATGCTCCTCGACAGCTCGCGCGTGCGACCCGCAGTGCCGGAAAATCTGGGTTACTGCTACGACTTCAGCAATGTGACGGACGCCGTGGACGAAGTTGCGCTTTGAATAATTCACCTTGCCGCCGCGGTCTGGAAAACAAATCCTCGGCACGCGTATGTCCGCCCGTCCGCCTTTGATTGATCTCCACCGTCATCTCGACGGCAGTGTACGCCTCGAAACCATCCTCGATCTCGGGCGCCAACACGGGATCCCGCTTCCCGCTGACACGTTGGAGGAGTTGCGACCGCATGTCGTCATCACCACGCCGCAACCCGGCTTGATCGAATTCCTCGCCAAGTTCCGCTGGATGACGGCGGTGCTGGCCGACTATGACGCGTGCCGGCGTGTGGCCCGCGAGAATGTCGAGGATGCACGGCGCGAGGGGATCCGCTACATCGAGTTGCGCTTCAGTCCGGCGTTCATGGCCGACGCGCACAATCTCGATCCTTCGCGCGTCACCGCCGCGGTGATCGAAGGCGTGCGCGAAGGCGAGGCGGCCACCGGGGTGAAAGCGAATCTGATCGGCATCCTCACCCGCACCTACGGTCCGGTGCGCGCGCGCCGCGAGTTGCGCGCTTTGCTCGACCACCGGCAGGAGATCACCGCCTTGGACCTCGCCGGCGACGAAGGCAACTGGCCGGCGGAACTTTTCGTCGAACATTTCAAGGAGGGACGCGATGCCGGATGGCACGTCACCGTCCACGCGGGCGAGGCCGCCGGGGCGCAAAGCATTGTCACTGCCATCGACCAACTCGGCGCCACACGCATCGGGCATGCCGTCCGCGCGGTCGAGGATCCCGCCGTCATGGACCTGCTGCGCGAACGCCGCATCGGGATCGAGGCCAACCTGACCAGCAATGTCCAGACGAGCACTGTGCCCGACTATGCCAGCCATCCGCTGAGGCGGTTTCTCGAAGCCGGACTGCTGGCGACGATCAACACGGACGATCCGGGGATCAGCGGGATCGACTTGCCGTACGAACTCGACGTGGCCGCGCCCGCGGCGGGCCTCGACGAAGGGCAAATCGTGCAAGCCCTGGAAAACGCCTGGGAAATCGCGTTCCTCCCGGCCGAAGAGAAGGTGCGCCTCCGTTCCTGAGTCCGCTTTCCGCGCTGGATATCGCCCGCCGCGCGGTTCTTAATGGCAACATGACCAGGGTGCTCTTCGTTCTCGCGACCAGCGGCCTCGTTTTGACGTCCCGCGCGCAGCCGGCGGCCCAGCTGTCTGCCTACGACGCCCTCAAGACGGTCGGCGCCGAGAAGGGCGAGGCGCTGCTGGCCAACGTGGTGGAGATCCGCGGGGTGGACGCCACACCGCAACCCTTGCGTTGGACCTTGAGTTTCAAGGACGACACCGCGCGCGGCGGCATCCGTGAATTTGTCGTCGCGGCCAAAGGCATCATCGCCGAGCGCGCCCCGTTGCGTCCGTCCAGCGGCACCGGCGGGGTCATGGCCGCCACCGGTCTCCAGCTCAACTCCACGGGTGCGTTCGACGCCGTCAACCGCGAGGCGACCGCCAAGAAAGTCGGGTTCTCCACGTTGAACTACCGCCTGGAAAACAAGAACGGCATGCCGGTCTGGCTCGTCGAGCTTTACGATGCCGGCGGATCCAACGTGGGCCGCGTCGAGTTCTCCGCCGCAAACGGCACCATGGTGACCCCTTTCAAGTCATTCGCTCCCGCTCCCACGGAATCATCCGCCGCCGCGAGTTCTTCCGCCACGCCCGACCCGCGGCCGGTCGGTGAGCGCTGGGTCGAGGGCGGGGGCTTGGTCGGACACATGGAGCGCTGGGGCACGCGCACCTGGGAAGCCACCTCCAACACCGCAACGCGCGTGAGCGACAGCCTCGGCGCCTTTTTCAGCGGACGTGCGCCGCGCCAAACCCCGGCTCCCCGCAACTGACCATGCCCGACGGACCGGCTCTCATCATCGCGCTCGTCGTGGTCGGCTTTCTTCTCATCGCCGTGGAGGTTTTCCTGCCCGGCCTGATCCTCGGCACGATCGGTCTGCTCTGCCTCGCCGCCGCGGTCGCCCTCGTCTTTGTCGATTACGGGACCGCTTCCGGCTTGCTGGCGGCTTTTGTCATCGGGGCACTGACCTTCACCGGGTTTCTGGTCTGGCTGAACGTCTTCCCGCGCACCTTCGTCGGTCGCCGGCTCCTCCTGCACACCCGTCAACCGGCCGATCGCACCGCCGAAAGCAACCGGATTCTGGTCGGGGTGACCGGCGAGGCGCTCACCCCGCTGCGTCCCTCCGGCACGGCACGCCTCGGCGGGAAACGCGTTGATGTCACGGCGGTTGGGGAGTTTCTCGAGCAGGGCGCCGCCATCGAGGTGGTGGCCGCCGACGGCCTGCGCGTGGCCGTGCGGCGAAAAGACGGGTTGGAGCCGGGCGCCCCGCCTGCCTAAGATGCCATCCATGGCTATCGGATCTCTCTTCATCTACATCGTCACCGGCTTGGCTGTCGTCCTCGGCCTCGTCCTGCTCATCATTCTCTTCAACTTTTTCGGCATCTGGCTGCGCGCCAAGGTCGCCGATGCTCCCGTCTCCTTCGCCCGGCTCGTCGGCATGCGTTTGCGCCGCGTGCCCCTCGGCATGATCGTCGACAGCCGCATCACCGCGGTCAAAGCGGGGATCCCCCTCGACACCGACGAACTCGAAGCCCACTACCTGGCCGGCGGCAGTGTCGATTCCGTGGTGCTGGCCCTCATCGCTGCGGACAAAGCCGGCATCAAGCTCGACTTCAACCGCGCCTGCGCCATCGACCTCGCGATCAAGGGCACGAGCAAAACCGTGCTCGAAGCGGTCCGCACCAGCATCAACCCGAAAGTCATCGACTGCCCCGCTCCCGGTTCCGGTCGCTCGACGATCGACGCCGTGGCCCGTGATGGCATCGGGGTCAAAGTCAAAGCCCGTGTTACCGTGCGCTCGAATCTCGACCGCTTCGTGGGCGGTGCCACCGAGGAAACCATCATTGCCCGCGTCGGTGAGGGTATCGTCACCTCGATCGGTTCCGCGCTCTCCTACAAAGACGTGTTGGAAAATCCGGACCGCATTTCGAAAACCGTCCTCCAGAAGGGCCTCGATAGCGGCACCGCGTTCGAGATTCTTTCCGTCGACATCGCCGATATCGACGTCGGCGAAAACGTCGGCGCCAAGTTGCAAGGCGAGCAGGCCGAAGCCGACAAAGTCGTGGCCCAGGCCAAAGCGGAAGTCCGCCGCGCCGCCGCCGTCGCCCTCGAGGGCGAAATGCGCGCCAAGACCCAGGAAATGCGCGCCAAAGTGGTCGAAGCCGAGGCCCAGGTCCCGCAGGCCATGGCCGAGGCCTTCCGCAACGGCAACCTCGGCATCATGGATTACATGCGGATGAAGAACATCCAGGCCGACTCGCAGATGCGTGAATCCATCGCCGGTTCCGAGCGCGGCAACGCCGAAGCGCGGTAACTTCCCGTTCCGCCATGGAACAACTCGTCATCCTCGTCGTCATCGGGCTGATTAGCCTGGTAAATTGGGTCATGCAGAAGGCCGCCGAGAAGCGCGAGGCGGCCGGACAAAAACGCACCGTGCGCCGCGAGGTCAAGCGCGAGGCGGGGCGCAACGTCTACACCCAACCCGCCCCGGGTCCGACCGCGCGCCGGGCCCCGGCGGAGCGCGATCCGTTCAAGGATCTGATGGATGCCCTCGGACTGCCGTCCGACGAAACCCCGCCCGGCCCCGTGGTCGCCGAGCCCGACTACTTCGAGGAGGAAGAGTTTTCCTCGCTCGAGGCCCCCGCCCCTCCGCCGCTGCCCAAGCCGCCATCCACCAAGCCCCGCGGCAGGGCCGCAGCCTGGCATCCGCCCGCGCGGGGCGCGCAGCCCGACGAAAAAATGAAGCAACTCGCCTCGGCCTTCGTCGCTTTGGACGAAGCCTCGCCCGAGACTTGGCGCGGCGGCGACGTGCGCTCCCTGCTGGCCAATTCCTCCTCCCAACGCAAAGCCGTGATTCTCTCCGAGATCTTGGGCACCCCGCGCGGTCTGGCGCGCCCCGATGCCCTCATGACGCGCGGGCATCTCTGAGCAGCTAGTCCCTGTAGCGTCGCCGTCCCCGGCGACGAATCGACAAAACGACCGGCGCCGGGGACGGCGCCGCTACATCAATTTCACTTCACCGCCGCCCAGACACGGTGCACATCATCGTGATCGTCCAGCGCTTGGAGAAACGCCCCGACTTCCGCCTGCTGCTCCTCGTTCAGATCCGGACACTGCTTCGGCACAAATCCCAGCTCGCTCGTCACCACCGTCCATCCGTTTTCTGAAAGCCACCGCGACACCCCGTGGGTGTTGGTGCGGTCGGTGATGAAGCGCGCGCCGGTGGCCTCGGCCGGGATGTCGTCATTCTGCGCATGGGCGAGGGGTTCAACCTCGTTGGCTCCGGCCTCGATGGCCGCTTCTTCGAGATCGACGCCCGCTTTTGCGGTGTGCGCTTCGACCAGACCGACATGATCGAAGAGGAATTTGTTGCTTCCTGACGCCCCGAGTTGCCCCTTTTTGAAAAGCACGCGCAGTTCCGGCGCGGTGCGGTTGTGGTTGTCGGTCACGGCCTCCACAATGACCGGCACCTTGTGCGGGGCGTAGCCCTCGAAAGTCATGTTCTCCAGCGCCGTCTTGTCCGCACCCGTGCCCGCGCCCTTGGCGATGGCCCGCTCGATGACGTCCTTGGCCACACTTTCCTTGCGCGCCTTTTCCAGTGCCGCGGCCAGCCGCGAATTCGTCGCCGCATCCGCCCCGCCGTGCCGCGCCGCGATGGTGATCTCGCGGATGAATTTTCCCGTGGCCTGCGACTTGCGCAGCGAAGCGACTTCGCGTTTGGCCAGCAACCATTGACGTCCCATAAGGCCGGAACCTTAACCGAAGGCCCGTCCGTCGCTCAAGGCTGAGTCCCGGCCACGCGCAACATGACCTCGTTGCGCCGCATGAAAGGCGGGATCCACGGCGGATCGTAGTATCCGAAGAGCGGCTCACCAACAACCTCCAACCGCTTCTTGTCCACCCAAGTCCGCAAAGCCCCGAGCGCCTCCTGCTCGTTCGCCTCGTTGCGTCCGCCCGAATACCGGTAGACCGCGAACGGCCCGGCCGGCACGGTGTCCTTCTCCACCGCCGCATCCTTCGGCGCCGGCACCTTCGCCGACGCCACCTCCCGCGGCACGATAAAACTCATCCCCGCGTTCTCGCCCTCATTCTTCATCAACACCGGAGCCGTCATGGCGATCTTCTGTTCACCCTCGTTCCCGCCCGAGATGTAGCGGAACAACCGCATGAAATCCCCGTCGCCCGACGCCGTCCGCACAACGGTCATCTCGGGATACTCCCGCACCTCGAACTTCCCGTCCCTCACGGTCACTTTGTAATCGGGTATTTCGATGGCCATGGAGAGCGCGTGCAGAGCGGAGAGAAAGAGCAATGTTAGCAGACTGGTTTTCATAAACCTAACACGTTACCACAAGCTAAAGCCTGTGTCCCCTCCGCATCCGTCGGCCGGCCCACGGAGAACCTGATGCGCAGAGGATGCGGATTCCGGACGCGCCGGACTGGAATGCTCTTGTCCGTCGCCATGCGGCGGCGGATGGTCGGGGGCCATGGATGCGTTTTTTGTCGATCTCGGACGCCGGGTGCGGGAGCGGTGGCAGGCGGCGGACTTCTCCCTCGCAGCCTTTCCCGACCTCGCGCAGGCGGCTCTGGAAGAAAATCCCCCGGCCAAACGGGTGGACCTCACCGCTCTGACGCGCGCATTTCTGCGCGACGACGAG
>CAZEYV010000009.1:0-4411 GCA_964516705.1 uncultured Chthoniobacter sp. | reverse complement strand
TCGGGAGGAAAATGACGTCGGGATTGGCCTCGCGGATATTGGTCAGTTGCGCGGAGAAATCCTTGTCGCCTGTGGTGAAGGTTTCGAAGGCGACGATTTCCCCTCCGGCTGCGGTGAAGGTGTCGCGGAAAAGGGTGGCTTGGCCGAGCGGGGCTTCGGAGGAAACGTCATAGAGGACGGCCGCTTTCTTCGCGCCGAGGTCGTTGGTCACGAATTTGGCCAGCACGATCGCTTGGAACGGATCGGTGAAGCAGCCGCGGAAGACATAGCGTTTGGGCGCGCCGGTGGCCTGGTCGGTGGTGGTTTTCGGGTTGGTCGACCACGGCGAGATCATGACGCATTTGAGGCTCTCGGCGATTTCGCCGGCGGGGATGGCGCAGGCGCTGGAGTTCGGACCGACCATGGCGACCACGCCCTGGCTGGAAATGAGTTGCTGGGCGACCGAGGCGGACTGGTCGGCTTTGGCCGCGTTGTCGCGGATGATGAGGGAGACCTTTTTCGGTCCGTCCGCCAAGGTGACTCCGCCCTTCTCGTTGAGTTGGTTGAAATAGAGTTCGGCCGCGTTCTTGCTCGAGGCGCCGACGGCGGGTATGTCGCCGGTCATTTCGATGTTCATACCGACTTTGACCGTATTAGGGTCGGAACCGCCGCAACCGGCGAGCAGGATGGATGTTGCCGTGAGGGCGAGGAGCGCGGGGATTTTTGACATGGGACGTGTTTAGGGAGCACTCCCAACGTCCGCAAGGATCATATTCGGGGACGGGCGGCAGGACGGGATTCGAGGGCTCAGAGCGGAGGCGTGAGGATACGGACCTTCGGGTCGAGTTGGCGGCGGTCGGCGTAGATGTTCGGGGGGGCGGTGGAGCGCACCTCGTATCCGGTGAGGACGAACTCGGGGTAAAAACCGTTGCTGGCCGGTTCGTAGACTTGGCCGCCGGTGAAGTTGCCCTGCAGGCGGTATTCCGTGTTGTTGTCGACCCCGAGCGTGCCGGCGGCGCGGTCGGGCGCGATTTTGCTGTTCTCGTTGAGCATGACGAGCCGCGCTTGTTTCCACGGCTGGCCCGGTTTGCGCACCCAGCCCCACATTTTGTAGTCTTTTTTGTAGTAGCGGCGGCCGATGAAATAATTCCCGGGCGCTTCGGCGGCGATGGCGGCCGCGACTCCCGGATCGACGCGGGACATGGTCGTGGTGGTCTCACAGCCGGACAAGAGCGCGGCACTGAGGGAGAGGATGGCGAGACGGCGCAGAAGCATGGGCGTGAAGGTAGATTTCCGCGCGCGCCGGTCAAGGGCATCCGCAATGGATTCCGCCGCCCGGGCATGGCATGATGCGGGCATGATTTCGCTCTTGGGGGAAACCATGGAGTCGTTGACCGGCAAGCTCGGTGCGATGGGGCACAAGCCCTACCGCGCGCGGCAGATCATGGAATGGGTCCATGAAAAGCGCGTCGGCGACTTCGGGGCGATGACCGATCTGCCGGCGGAGCTGCGCGCGGAGCTGGCCCGGGCGTTTCCCGCCCGGCAGCTTGAGCAGTTGCGCTTGAGCGGATCGAAGGATACGACGCGCAAGTTCCTTTTCCGCCTGCCCGACGGGCAGTTCATCGAGAGCGTCTTCATCCCGGCGTCCCCCGCGCTTTACGGCGAAACGTCCGACCGCAAGACGCTGTGCGTCTCCACGCAGGTCGGGTGCGCCTACGGCTGCAAGTTCTGCGCCAGCGGCCTGCGCGGCTGGAAGCGCAACCTGTCGCCGGGAGAAATCGCGGCGCAAGTGATGGCCGCCGAGCAGGCCACCGGCGAGCGGGTGGACAACATCGTTTTCATGGGCATGGGCGAGCCGTTGGCCAATTGGAAAAATCTTTCCGTCACGCTCGAGATCCTCAACGCCCCGTGGGGCTTCGAGATCGGCGCGCGGCACATCACGGTGTCGACCAGCGGGCTCGTCCCGCAGATCCGCGAGCTGGCCGATCATCCGGTGCCGGTGCGCCTGGCCATTTCCCTGCACGGCGCGAGCGACGAGGTGCGCGAGCAGATCATGCCGGTGAACAAAAAGTATCCGCTGAGGGAGCTGTTCGACGCGTGCTCCTATTTCACTTCGCGGCGCAAGCAGAAGCTCGGCTTCGAATACATCCTCATCGCCGGGGTCAACGACTCGCTGGAGCAGGCGCGCTTGCTCGCGTCCCATGCCCGCCGGCTCGATGCCAAGGTGAACCTCATTCCCTACAACACGGTGGAAGGTCTTTCCTGGGAGCGTCCGAGCGAGGCGCGGCAGCAGGAATTTGTCCGGGCCGTGCGCGACGGCGGCGTGGTGGCGACCATCCGCCGCGAAAAAGGTCACGATATCGACGCGGCCTGCGGGCAGTTGCGTCTGCGCGTCGAGGACGAGTTGGCCGCGGCGTCATGAGCGGTGCTGTCGAAATTTCCCGTGCGCAATTCGACCGCCAGGCCGCGTGTTACGGCAGCGGACACATCCTGCGCGATGTTTCCGACGTGGCCGCGGCACTGGATGGATTCGACGCCGCGGTTTTGTCGCCCGCGCTCGACGTGGCGACCGGCGCGGGGCACACCGCGGCTTACCTCGCCGCACGCGGCATCAAAGTGATTGCGGCCGATGTTTCGGGCGGGATGCTGGACCAGACGCGTCAGCTGGCCGCGGAACGCGGGCTGGGAATCTCCACGTGCCGTCACGCGGCGGAACGTCTGCCTTACGCGGACGGCGCCTTCGGTCTCGTGTCTTGCCGAGTGGCGGCGCATCATTTCGCCGGCGTCGACCGATTCCTGCGCGAAGCTTTCCGGGTGCTGCGTCCGGGCGGCTTGCTCCTGATCATCGACGGCGCGGCGCCGGACAACGCGCCGGAGGCCGAGGAATGGTTGCACCGCGTGGAGCAACTGCGCGACCCGAGCCACGGGCGGTTTTTGCGGCCGCGGGTCTGGCGTTCGCTGGCGGAGAAGACCGGCTTCGCGGTGCTCGGGTGCGAGACGCGTCCGCTCAAGCAGCCCGATCTTGAGTGGTATTTCCGCACGGCCGGAACGTCCGGGGCGAACCGCGCGGAGGTTCTGAAGCTCGTCGCAGCAGCGCCCGACGAGGTGCGGGCCGTGTTCGGGCTGGCCGAGGAAGAGGGGAAAATTGTCTGGTCATGGCTGCGCCTGACCCTGCTGGCGCGGCGTCCGGAAGTTGCCAAAAGCGCCTCCCGGACGTAACAATCCGCGCCATGTCCACTGTTCTCGAGACTCCCGATGCCGCCGCGCGCACCCGTGCGGCCGAAGCCGAGGCCCGCCAGAAGGGCGAACTGCTCGGGGAGACCCTGACCATCAACATGGGTCCGTCCCACCCGTCGACGCACGGCGTGCTGCGCATCGTGCTCGAGTTGGACGGCGAGGTGATCACCAAGGCGGACGCGGACATCGGTTACCTGCACCGCGGCGACGAAAAGATCGCGGAGAACATGCAATACAACCAGTTCGTGCCCTACACGGACCGTCTCGATTACCTCGCGCCGCTGGCCAACAACGTGGCTTACGCGCTGGCGGTGGAAAAATTGATGGATTGGACCCTCCCGCCGCGCGGCCAAGCCATCCGGGTCATCTGCTGCGAACTGGCCCGTATTTCGTCGCACCTTCTCGGCATCGGGGCTTACGCCATGGACATCGGGGCGATGACTGTTTTCCTCTACACCTTCAAGCACCGCGAGGTGGTTTACAATCTGACCGAGCAATTGACCGGCGCCCGTTTCACCACGTCCTACACGCGGATCGGCGGAATGACGCGGGACTTGCCGCCGGGCTTCGACCGGCAGGTGCGCGCGTTCATCGACGAGTTGCTGCCGAGTCTCGACGAGGTGGACAAGCTTCTGACCCGCAATCCCATCTGGCTCGACCGCACCAAGAATGTCGGGGTGATCAAGAGGGAAGATGCCATCGCCTACGGGCTGACCGGCCCGAATCTGCGCGGCTCGGGTGTCGATCACGACTTGCGCAAGGCCCATCCTTATTTGAGCTACGAGCAATACGATTTCGATGTGCCGATCGGCTCGGTCGGCGACTGCTTCGACCGTTATCTCGTGCGCATGGAAGAAATGCGGCAGAGCGCGCGGATTCTCCGGCAGGCCCTCGACAAAATGCCGTCCGGCCCGATCCACGTGGAGGACCCGAAAAACATATTGCCCAAAAAAACCGACGTGATGACCAAGATGGAGGAACTCATCCACCAGTTCATCATCACCACGCAGGGCATCGATGCGCCGGCCGGTGACGTTTACTTCGGTGCGGAAAATCCCAAGGGCGAGCTGGGCTTTTACATCCACAGCAAAGGCGGCGGAGTGCCTTACCGCCTGAAAATCCGCGCCCCCAGTTTCGCCAACCTCAGCATCGTTCCCTCTCTGCTACCCGGCCACTATGTCAGCGATGTCCCGGC
>CAZEYV010000008.1:0-3474 GCA_964516705.1 uncultured Chthoniobacter sp. | reverse complement strand
TTTCCAAGACGTCATCGGGCGCACGCAGCCCAATTGGCGCCAGATCGTGTCCGATGCAGTGCTCTCCGGCCTCCCGACCCCGGCCTTCAGCGCCTCGCTCGCTTATTTCGACAGCTACCGCTCGGAACGGCTGCCGGCCAATCTGCTCCAAGCCCAGCGCGACTACTTCGGGGCACACACCTACGAGCGCACCGACCAGCCGAAGGGGAAATTTTTCCACTACGACTGGGTCGGCGACCACAAGCAGCACGAGGCCTGAGATGGCCGCCGCACGATGGCGGCGCACGGCGGCGGTTCGCACCGCTTACCAGCAATTGGAAATCTGGCGGTCGGACCTCGCCACGGAATTCCGCGTGGCCGGCGCGGTGCATGCTTTCCATCACCGGCGCCGCTTCCTCACCGGACTGGTCTGGGACATGCTGGCGGCCGCCGCGCTGCTCGGAACGCGGGAACAGCCGCGCTCGGTGCTCATGCTCGGCTTGGCCGGCGGCACGACCCTGCGCATCCTGCGCCACCTGCTGCCCGCCTGCCGCTTCACTGCCGTCGAGATCGACGGCGAGATTGTCCGCCTCGCCCGCAGGCATATGGCGCTCGATGCCACGCGCGTCCAGGTCGTCGTCGCCGATGCCTACGACTGGCTGCGGAAGAACCGCCGCGCCTTCGATGTGGTCATCGACGACATCTACCTGGCCGGACGCAACGACGTGTTCCGTCCGCAGGCCATGGACCGCTCCCTGCTGGAAAACCTGCGCCGCTGCGTCGCGCCGGGCGGAGTGTTGGCCGTCAATCTTGTGACCGGCCCGGGTCACCGCACCGCGCAGTCGGCGACCCGCCGGCTCCTGCGCGAAAACTTCGCCGAAGTGCGCTCCGTCACCTCACGCGCGGCGCAGAACGAAGTGCTCGTCGCCGGCACGGTGGTCGCCATGGCCCGCCGCCTGCGGGAGCGCGTCGATGCGTTCGCGGACGCCGCCGACCGCCGCCACTGGCGCCAAATCGCCGTGCGCCGCCTCTGAGCACCGCCGCCCTTTCCGTCTGGGCGCGGCCGGCAGTCGCTGCTATAAATACGTAGCGCAGGTGAATCGTCCCGCCTGCGTCATTCCGCGCGGTTAGCTCAGCGGTAGAGCGGCTCGTTTACACCGAGTTGGTCGGGGGGTCGATCCCCTCACCGCGCAAAGCGCTCCAGCCACCCGCTGCGACCGCTCTAGCGCCCGGTGACGGCAAGAAGCACGATGGCCAGATTGATCACGGCCAGAACGAGAGCCGGGAGCATGGCTGTCCATGCATCGCGGATGCGCCAACGGGCCCACAGGCCGCAGAGCATGAGAAGAAAAAGTCCGGCGGCCGCGGCGGTTTGCAGCGGCGGGAACCACCAGCCCGCGACGAGGCCGAGGGCCCCGGCCACCTCGAGGGATCCGACCAAGGGGCGGAAGCGCGCCAAGCGGTAACGCTCGAATTCCGCCACGAGCTTTGGCGAAAACAAACAAGCCAGTCCGTAAAACAGGAACGCCGCCGCGGACAACGCGATCAAAAAGTCGGGGACGGACACGCGGGAACTCTCGCCTTTCCGGCCACATATGGCCAGCGCGGAGAAGATCGGACACCACGCATACACCGGATCTCACCGGCGCCGGCGGAAAACCGGGGCCTTCCCTCGCCGCGCGCACCGCGATGATGTCTTGCCCCTCGGTGCCATCCGTGGTCAAAACTCCCCTCAGCCGATCCCCGAACCATGGAAACTCTCGTCCCCATCTGCCAGATCATCGTCGGTTGCGGCCTGCTCAATGTGTGGCTGCTGCGCTTCAACAAGTCCACCGCCTACCGCGGCCGCACCGCGGCCAACATGCGGGAGGAGTTCGCGGCCTACGGTTTGCCCGCGTGGTCCTGCTACCTCGTGGGATTCCTCAAGGTGACATCCGCTTTCGCCCTGCTCGCCGGATTGCTGCCTGCCTTGGCCGGCTTGGTCCTGCCCGCCGCCATCCTGGTCGCGTTGCTCATGGCCGGGGCGGTGGCCATGCATGTGAAAGTCGGCGATCCGTTCAAGAAATCCCTGCCGGCCCTCGCGGTGCTGGTCCTGTGCGCCCTCATCATCGCCGGACGCTGGGCGGCGGCTTGAGGTTTTCGGCCGGTGCGCGCGGAAGAGGCGGCGTTGCCCGCTCAAGGCCCCGCATGGCGGAGCGGCGCGATGAGAGCGTATTCGGCGGGGGTGAGCAAGTCGGGGTCGATGCCCCGGACCACCACAAGGGAGTTCTGGTCGCCGGAAGCGTAGAGCACGGCGGCGCTGACGGCGCGCAGGCCGGGCGGCAATTGCTCGACGATGACATCGAAGTTGTCGAAGACCGCGAGCGCCTCTTTGGTCTGGCCCGCTTTGAGCAAAGCCAGCGCGTGGTTGAAACGCGCGCCGACATGGTTCGGATCGGCCGCCAGGGCTTCGGCGGTGACGGAGAGATCCACGTTCTTTCCCTCGAAAATTTCCCGGTAGCGTTCGTAGACCCGCACGGACGTCGCGTCCGGCGCAGACTGGCGCGCCGCGGCGTAGGCCCGGTCGAGCGTGGCGAACTGCCCGCTCCGCCCGAACCGGTCGCGGGCCAGACCGAAGGCGCCATCGGCTTGGTTCGCCTCGCCGCAGAGGTCGACGATGGCCTCGTCGGCCAGCGCGCGCAGACCCTGCTGGTCGGCCGATTCGACGGCTGATCCGAAACGGCCCTCGGCTGCCGAGGTCCGCAGGGCCGTGCGGACCAGTTCGTCGGCCTCGCCGTCGCGCCCCTGCTCGCGCGCGGCGAAGGACCTGATCATGAAGCGCGCGGACTCGGGAATTTCGCCCGGCGACTCCGACAACTGCAGGACTTCCTCCCAGCGGCCGAGACCGGCCAGAGCCGAGGCCCTCAGGCGGAAAAGGGCTTCGTCCTTCGCGGCATCGGCGCCGGGCACCGCGGCAATGACTTGTTCGTTCATGCCCTGCCTCAGCATCCAGCGGGCCAAACCAGCCTGCCGTTGCGGCGGAGCGCCGACGTAGAGGGGCTGGAGCTTTGCATAGAGCGCCTCGGGTGTTTCCTTCCCGGAGGCGGCGAGGAAGGCGGCAGCGGGCAGGAGCGCGGGGTTGGTATCGATCGGATTGCGCCAGGCGGCCTCGGCCCATTCGGCTTTCTTGCCCGCGGGGAAATACGGGGTTTCCAATCCCAGGGCCAGCGCCTCGTCGCCCGAGGGCGTGCCGACCAAGCCGTCGATGAGCGCGGTCATTTCCGCACCGGCCGCCAAATCGCGCGGGCCCACCTTGGAACGATCGGCCAGAAAGAGACCATGCCGCGCGGCGAGCAGGCGCAGGAGCCGCATCCGCAGGCGCGACTCGTCGGATGCCGCGGCGGCCGCGCGTGCTTGAGTGATGGCCTGTTCCATGTCACCGCGGCGCAGGCTGCGGAGAGAGCGCAGTTCGGCCGCCCGGCCGGATGAACCCTGCGCCTCCAAGGCGGCGATCGC
>CAZEYV010000007.1:0-16578 GCA_964516705.1 uncultured Chthoniobacter sp. | reverse complement strand
TTGCTCTTGGCCCAGATGACGAGATCGCTGGCCCCCTCGACAAGTTGCGGACCACCGACCCCGTTTGTCCCGGCCGGACCGCCCACTGTCGCCTCCGGATCGTGATAAACCCACTGGGCGACGTTGCCCGAGTACGTATTGTAATCATTGCCCCCGTCGTCGGGCAGCGGACCATGATAGACCGGGTTGTTATCGATCCCACCACCGATCGTTTTGATGTAGGTTTCGGCGCCCGTGGAGCCGAGGCGATTCCGGTCGACAAGACGCGCCGCGAATTTTTCCGGGTGCTGACGGTCGACAAACGGCGGTTGTTCGTAGCCGAGCCAGGTGTCCGTGCGCAGACCCGGGGGGTTGTCGCGCCACGCGGGGTCGGTGCCGAGACGGTTGGTGTTGAGATTCACGCCACCGTCGAGCTTGACGAGGATGTTTTCCGCGGAGCCGTCGGCTCGGGCGAGAATCGTGAGGGGACTGCCTCCTTTCACCACCGGAACGGTCGTCTGGTAAGTGTAGGGGACCGGCGTGGTCCCGTCCGGGTAGCCGCGGTTCTCCAAGCCGTCGGGGTTGAACGACGCATCGCCATCGCGGCCGTCCTGGCGGGTGACGGTGATCCGCGGAACCTCCTCGAGCCGGCCGTTGGCAGCGTTGCTCTGGTAAAGCGTGATGGCCGCCTCGGGCCAGAGGGTGGAAAGCTCCGGGGTGCGCCAGCTGAAAACGAAGTAGCCGCCGGGCGGAACGGTCACGGTGGAGAGATTCGTGCTGTAGAAGCCGGTCATGCTGCCGGGGCCCCGGGCATACTGGTGGAGGTAGGCCCCATTGCCGAAGCTGTGGCTGAAGGCACGCGACTGCCCTTGCGCCGTGTTGTCATTCATCATCACGACCATGGTGATCTCATCCCCGGCGTTGCCGCTGCGGGTCGAGCCGTCCGGATTGCGGTTGTCGCGGCGCTCGAAGGCGAGGAAGTCACCGTCGGCCCAGCGGCCTTCCTGCAAGCCGCGGGCGAAGTCGTTGTGGATTTTCAAGATGTTCGGGATACGCGGGTCGCCGAACTGGCCGAGGTAAGCGGTGTTGGCATGCCGCGGGAAAGCGCCGCCCGATTCGCCGAGGGTCTCTGCTTTGTTGTAGCCGTCCGAATAAATCAGCCCCATACCCTCGCGGGTCATGTAGAAGGCATGCTGCCATTCCTTCAGCGCGGCAAAGTCGCTGTCGTGGCTGTTGGCGTGGGTCACGCCCATGCCTTGGGGGAACCCGCCGGCTCCGGGCGCATCGAGGCCCTGCAAACCGGCACCCGGATTGCCGAGTGTGCCGTTCAGTTTCGAGCGGAGATCATTGTCGACCAGACGCATACCCGCGTCCCAGTAGCCCCCGTAGCCGGGCGGCTGGCCGAGGTGCTCGCCGAAAACAAGGGCGTCATCGCGCGGCACCTTGTCTTCGAAAACGGAATCGCGGTGGTTGGCGTCGCTGAATCCACGGGTGCGGTTGAATTGCCACTGCACCCCGCCGAGATAGCCGGCGCTGTTCGTGTCCTTGCCGGCGCCGGATTGCTGGCCGAAGAAGTAATCCGGCACGTGCTTGACCGCGTCGAGGCGGAACCCGTCGGCCTTGGTGCGATCGATCTTCCAACGCGCCGCGCGAATCAAGTAGGCGCCGACGTCCTCCACGAAAGCTCCGCGGTTGGCCAGAATGTATTCGCGGGCTTTGAGGCGGATTTCTTCATCCGTTGCCCCGGCGCCCAATTCGGCCCGCGCCTGGTCGAGCAGGATCCCGAAATAAGCCGTGTTGCCGTCCTTGTCTTTGTCATAATGCCCGGGACGCTCGAGGTCGCGGACGAAAGAAAACTTCGGGTGGGTCGAGCCTTCCGATGGTCCGAAGTTTGCGTTGGGCGTCTCGTGCGCGATGTCGATCAGGTCGGACAGCCCGAGGTTCTGCACCTGCCAGGCGTCGCCCCAGTCGCGGGTATTGTCCCATTTGCGGAAGAAGCCGTCCTCGGTCTTCCGGAGGTGGAAATCCTCCGGCACCATGCCGGGATAGAGCTCGGTTTGGCCTTCGCCTCCGATCGGGGTGTTCTCATTGAAGCCGGGCACGTCGAAGGCCCGGTGGTTCATGATGTTGTCGAAATAGACCCGGATCCCGAACCGGTGCGCCACTTCCATCATGTGCCGCAACTCGGCTTCGGTGCCGTAGCGGGTGCGCACCGTGTTGCGTTGGTCCTTGGAGCCGAGGTCGAAAGGATCCCACAAGTCGTAGCCGACGGACAACCCGCCGGAGGCTTTGGCCGGGGGCGGCAGCCAGAGGGAATTGTAGCCGGCCTCGGCCAACTCGGGCATTTTCCGCGCCACCTCCGACCAGGAGACATTGAAAAGCTGGAGCATAGCCTCGGCACGCGCCGACGGGAGCTGCCCTCCCGTCAACAGGAGACAGCCCGCCAAGGCGGCAAAGATGTGCCGCCGAAGTGCCGGGGCGAACTTCATGAGGGGACGTCTCAATGTCCTCTTTTTGTTCCGAAAGTCAAGGTGGCGTTCCATGTTGAAGGGAGGAACCGGACACCGCAGACGGCCGGTCTTTTACTCTGTAAAATTGGACACCCGTTTGAGTTTCTTGTTCAATCCCCGACAACAGAAAAATGCACGGTCCGGGCGGAATGTCTTGGCCCCCGTCCGGCGTCGCCAACAGAATGGCGCAGCATGTCTTGGGAACACCACTCCGAACCGCTGGCCACCCACGGCGTGTTTTTGGGGAGGATGGGGCGGCAGGCCTTGCTGGTGGGCGGTGTGGTTGCCGGCACCCTGGCCATCGGCACCGCCGGCTACATGATGATCTCCGAGTTGGACTTCGTGGATTCCTTCCTCGAGTCGAGCATGCTGCTCAGCGGGGCCGGACCGCTCTACACCGAGCGCAGTTCGAGCAACGAACTGAAACTGTTCTCCTCGCTGTTCGCGCTGTTCAGCACTTTGGTTGTTGTTTCGAGCGTGGGCATCCTGGCCGCGCCGGTGGTTCACCGGGTCATGCACCGCCTGCATGTGGAGAAAAGCAGAGGCAGATAGCCGCCGGACCGCGGTGTCCCCGGTGCGGTCCGGCTTCAACACGCGGCCGGCTTGAGCCCGAGAGCGGACCCCACGCAGTCGCAGACGGTGCGGAGAACCTTCACGCGCGCATACCATTTGTAGTTGGCCGGAATAACCTGCCAGGGCGCGAAGTCCGGCGAAGTTCTGGCGAACATGTCTTCCGTCGCCGCGATGTAATCTTTCCACCTGTTGCGGTTGCGCCAGTCCTCGTCGGTGATTTTCCAGTGCTTTAGCGGATCCTCGGCGCGCTTTTCGAAACGCGACATCTGCTCCTCCTTGGTGATGTGGAGCCACATTTTCACGATGATGGCGCCATCGTCATGCAGGACGCGCTCGAACTCGTTGATCTCGCGGTAGGCGCGGCGCCATTCGTCTTTGGTGCAGAACCCTTCGACGCGCTCGACCAGGACGCGTCCATACCACGAGCGGTCGAAGATGGCCATTTCCCCGCGGCGGGGGAGCTTGTTCCAGAACCGCCACAAATAGTGGTGCGCGTATTCCTCCTCCGTCGGTTTGATCGTGGAGTAAACACGGATGTGCCGCGGGTCGAGCCGCTCGACGAGGCGCTTGATCGCCCCGCCTTTCCCCGCGGCGTCCGGCCCCTCGACCACGATGATCACGCGGCGCTTGGCGTCTTTCAGCGCGTGCTGCAGCTGCAGCAGGCGCAGATGGCCGTCCTTCATTTTCTGCCGGTATTTTTCCGGCGTCTGGCATTTCGACTGGTCGAGATCGTCGAGGCGGATCGGTCGGTCGGCGGAGGCCACGGGCATGGCTTGGAGATTAGGGCAAGGCGGGGGCCCGGGGCCAGCCCGTGACATGAACCGCGGAGAGTGCCGGGGATTTCTCCGGCCGCCGGCAGCCTCCTTGTCTACGCCCGGGAAGAAAAAAACCCCGCGGGCCTGGACGGCGCCGCGGGGTTTCGAGGAGGAAAGCGGATCAGGCGTAGGAAGCCTGCGCGCCCTTCAGGTTGCGCTTTTTGATCCACGGCATGAGGCCACGGAGACGGGTTCCGGTTTTCTCGATGCCGTGCTTCTCGCCCTTCTTGAGCAGCGCGTTGTACTTCTTGCGGCCCTTCTTGTCCTCGGCGATCCACTGGCGGGCGAATTTGCCGGACTGGACATCCTTGAGCACGCCCTTCATGCGCTGCTTGACGCTCTTGTCGATGACCTTCGGGCCGACGAGCACGTCGCCCCACTTGGCGGTGTCGGAAATGCTGAAACGCATGCCCGCGATGCCGGCTTCGTTCATCAGGTCGACGATGAGTTTCAGTTCGTGCAGGCACTCGAAGTAAGCCATCTCGGGCTGGTAACCGGCCTCGACGAGGGTCTCGAATCCGGCCTGCACCAGGGCGGACGCGCCGCCGCAAAGCACGGCCTGTTCGCCGAAGAGGTCGGTTTCGGTTTCTTCCTTGAAGGTGGTTTCGAGCACGCCGGCGCGCGTGCCGCCGATGCCCTTGGCCCAGGCCAGCGCGGTCTTTTTGGCCTGCTTGCTCGGGTTCTGATGGACGGCGATGAGCGTGGGCACACCTTTGCCTTCCGTGTATTGGCGGCGGACGATGTGTCCGGGTCCCTTGGGGGCGACCATGATCACATCGATGTCTTTCGGCGGCTTGATCGTTTTGAAATGAATGGCGAAGCCGTGGCTGAAGAGGAGCGTTTTGCCTTTGACCAGGTGCGGGGCGATGTCCTTCTCGTAGACTGCGGCGATCTTGGTATCCGGCACGGCGACCATGATCACGTCGGCTTTCTTCACCGCGTCGGCGGTGTTGAAAACCTGGAAGCCCTTTTTCTTGGCCACCGCGCGGCTTTTGCTGCCCGGGTAGAGGCCGATGATGACCTTGACGCCGCTTTCCTTGAGGTTGAGGGCGTGGGCGTGACCCTGTGAACCGAAACCGATGACGGCCACCGTCTTGCCCTTGAGGTGCTTGAGGTCGGCGTCTTTGTCTGTGTGGATTTTTGCTGCCATGGGAAAAGTCTATTCGCTGTCGGCCGTGCGGGAGAGGGCAACCTTGCCGGTTCGCGTCATTTCGGCGATGCCGAAGTGTTCCATCAGGGAAATGAATTTGGCGATTTTGCCTTCGTTGCCGGTGATCTCGATGACCAGTTTGTCGAGGCGGACGTCGACAATCTTGGCGCGGAAAACGTCGCAGATCTGCAGGACCTCGGAACGGGTTTTCGCGGTCACGTTGACGCGCATGAGCACGAGTTCGCGGTCGACGAATTCGTCGTCGCGAAAATCTTCCACCTTGATCACGTCGACCAGTTTCTCGGTCTGCTTGACCACCTGCTCGAGGACTTTGTCGTCACCGCGCACCACGATGGTCATGCGCGACATGGAGGCGTCGAGCGTCGGGGCGACGTTGAGCGTGTCGATGTTGAACCCGCGACCGCTGAACATGCCGGCCACGCGCGTCAGGACGCCGAAGCGGTTTTCCACCAGAACTGACAAGGTATGACGCATAAAAAGGTCGGCCAGAATCCCAGAATTGCGCCCGCCCGTCAATGACCCAAGACAGGCGTTCAAAGGCGGGCCGCGGCTTGCTCCAGAGCGGCCAGCGCGGCCGGCACCTCGGCGGAGGTATTCATGCGGCTGAAAGAGAAACGCAGACTCGACCGCGCCTCGCCGTCCCCCACCCCCATGGCGCGGAGGACATGGGACGCGTCCACCTCCCCGCTCGTGCAGGCCGACCCCACCGAGCAGGCCACCCCGAGACGGTCGAGACCCGCGAGGAGCCCCTGCGCCCCGCATCCCGGCAAAGCGAAGTTCGTCGTGTTGGGCAGACGGTGGTCCGGGTCGCCGTGGAAACGCGCCCCGGGAAACCGCGCGCGCACCCCGGTCTCGAAAGCGTCGCGCAGGGCCGCGACCCGCGGCATTTCCACCGGCAGCGCCGCGCGGGCCAACTCCGCCGCGGAACCCAGGCCGACAATGCCGGGCACATTCTCCGTCCCCGCACGACGGCCGGATTCCTGTCCGCCGCCCCGCAGCAAGGGCGGCAGGCCGAGCCCCGGACGGACGAGCAAAGCGCCGGCGCCCTTCGGTCCGTGGAATTTGTGCGCGGATAGCGAAAGCAAATGCACCGGGACCCGCGCGAGATCGACCGGGATTTTCCCCGCCGCCTGGACCGCATCGACGTGGAAAACGATGCGACGCTCGTCGGCCAATCCCGCCATTTCCTCCACGGGAAAGAGCACCCCGGTTTCGTTGTTGGCCCAGATGACGGAGACCAGCGCCGTGTCCTCGCGCAGGGCCGCGGCATATTCCGCGGGGTCCGGACGCCCGCCGGCCCCGACGCGCAACCACGTCACCTCGCAACCTTCGCGCGCGAGTTGCTCGCAGAGAATTTTCGTCGCGCTGTGTTCGATCGAGGACGTCACGATGTGGCGCTTGCCGGGTTGCGCGGCCAAGGCGCCGCGGATCGCGGTGGTGATCGATTCGGTCCCGCCGCCGGTGAAAACGACCGAGTCGGCGGAAGCGCCGAGCATCGCGGCCACCTGCGCGCGCGCTTTCACCATCGCCTCGCGCGCCATCCGCCCCGCGGCATGCGGACTCGAGGGATTGCCGAAATTTTCCCCGAGAAACGGCAACATTGCTTCGCGCACCCGCGGATCGATCGGCGTGGTCGCGTTGTTGTCGAGGTAGATCATGGCGGAGTTGAGGGAGCGAAGTTGAGAGTTGAGGGAGAAAGGCAAATCCTCTCAATTCTCGACTTCCCTCGGCCTCTCGTACCAGAACGCGCAGCGGTCGCGGCGCCCGAGGTTGCCCGGCCACGCGCAAATGGCCACCTGCCGCAGGGTCTGTGCGAGGGTGAACTGCTGCACCTTGCGCGCCGAGGATGGCACGGCATGGTCGAGGACGCGGAACTGCTGGCCGCGGGCACGCCCCCAGCGCTTGAGGGTGCGGGAAAACCCGATTTCCTCCCCGGCGTAGACCGCTTCGTTGAATCCGCCCGTCTCCGCCCAGCCCTCGCGCAGCGCGAAAAAATACGAGCCGGCCGCAAGGCGGAAGTTGGCGGCGATCCAATTCCATCCGCGCACCGCGCACCGCGCCGCCCGGTCGAGCGGCGCGCCTTCCAACTCGACCCGCGCCCCGCCGCCGCAGACGCGGCCGGAACCGAGGGCGGACAACGTCGCGCCGAGGACCGGTTCAGTCAGGATGGCGTCCGCATCGAGCCAGACCAGCCATGAGCCGGTGGAAGCCGCCGCGGCGGCATTGCGCGCCCGGGCAATCTGGCGGTGCGGTTCGTGCACCACGCGCGCACCCGCCGCGCGGGCCGTCGCGGCCGTCGCATCGGTCGAATCGTTGTCGCAGACCACCACCTCGTAAGCGGTCAGAGCACAGGCCGCGGCCGCACGGCGCACCGACCCGACGGCGCGACCGACAAGTTGCTCCTCGTTGTAAGCCGGGATGAGGAAACTGGCGCGCACCGCCGCAATCTGCCATGCGACCGGCCCTTTGCCAACCCGCCCGACAGAGAACGTGCCTGCTTTTTGCTTGCGCCCCCCGGCCCTCCGGCCCGCACCATGGGCCCCCAACATGAACATCATCATCGTGGGCGCCGGCGCCATCGGTCTGCACATGGCCCGCACTCTCTCCGACGAGGAGCATTCCATCTGCGTGATCGAGCAGGACGAGAAGCTCGCGGCCGAACTCAACGAGCAGCTCGACAGCCGCGTCCTCCACGGCAGCGGGGCGAGCGTGGATATCCTCGAGGAAGCCGGCATCGCCAAATGCGATGTCCTTTTCGCCCTGACCAGCCACGACCACACCAACCTCGTCTGCACTTCAATCGGCAAGTCCCTCGGCGCGCGGCGCAGCATCGCCCGCACCAGCCTCGCCATGCAGCGCGAGCAATGGCTCTACGACTACGCGGGCCAATTCCGCGTCGACTACCTTTTCAGTCCCGCCCGCCTCGCCGCCGTGGAGCTGGCCAAATCCATCCGCAATCCCGATTGCCTTGTTGTCGAGGAAATCGCCCGCGGACGCATCGAACTGCAGCAGATCCGCCTCGAGCCCGGCAGCCCCGCCCTGGCCATCCCGCTGCGCGAACTCGGTCTGCCCGCCCGCGTGCGCATCGGCGCCATCCTCCGTCGCGGCAACCTGATCGTGCCCCACGCCAACGACGCGCTCGAGGCCGGCGATCTTGTCACCATCTACGGGCACCCGCGCCGCCTCGCCGAGGGGTTGCGCAAGCTCCACACCGCCGCGGGTCAGGACGACGAACTCAACGTCGTCATCTTCGGCGGCGACGACTACGGCTTCGCCCTCGCCCAAGCCCTCGAAGGCGGCAGCTTCCGCACCCGCATCATGGAAAAGGACCGGCGCCTCTGCGAAATGCTCGGACAGCAATTGCAGCACTGCACGATCATCAACGCCGACGGCACCTCGCTGCAGGAATTGAAGGAAGAGCGCGTCGGCGAAGCCGATTTCTTCGTCGCGGCCACGCACGATGACGAGGACAACGTCATGGCCTGCCTGCAAGCCCGCGACCTCGGCGCCAAGGCCTGCCTCACCCTCATCCACCGCGCGGACTACGCCAGCGCCATCCAGCGATCGGGCGCGCAGCTCGGCATCCTCGACGCCGTCAGCCCGCGGGTCGCCGTGGCCCGCGAACTCACCCGTTTCGTCACCGCCGACGAGGCCACCGTCCTGCGCACCCTCCCGGGCGGCATCGAAATCCTTTCCGCCCCGGTGGCGGCAAACAGCGCCGCCGCCGGACGCACCCTCGCCGAGACCGACTGGCCGGCGGCCAGCGGACTCATCGCCTTGCAGCACGGCAACCAGGCATCCGTGCCCGCGGCCGAGGACAAGATCGAGGCCGGCGACACGGTGGTGGCCATTGTCGCGCCCGATGCCAAGGCCGCCCTGCTCAAGCTCCTCGCCTGAACGGCCCATGGATTACCGCCAACTCTGCCGCTTCATCGGCCTCCTGCTTTTGCTCATGGCCGCGTCGATGGCCGGTTGCCTCGCCTACGCGATTTACGACCAGGAACCGGAGTTCGCCGCGGACCGCGCGCTCGGATTTTCCGCCATCCTCACCGCGGCCGCGGGCGGCTTGCTCCGCTGGCTCGGACGCGGCTCGTCCCGCGAAATCCTCCGCCGCGAAGCCATCGTCATCGTCGGCCTCGGCTGGACCTTGAGCACCTTGTTCGGCGCGCTGCCCTACATGCTCTCGACGCCGGCCCTGCCCCCGGCCGCCGCGATTTTCGAGTCGGCTTCGGGACTCACCACCACCGGCGCGAGTGTCATCGCCGATGTCGAGATCTGGCCGCGCGGCTTGCTCCTCTGGCGGGCCACCACGCAGTGGCTCGGCGGCATGGGGATTCTCGTGCTTTTCGTCGCCGTGCTCTCCATGGCCGGCGGCGGGTCGAAGTCGCTCTTCCGCCGCGAATCATCGGCCAAACTCAGCGAGGGTTTCGCCGCGCGCATGCGCGACACCGCGCTGCGACTGTGGCAGATCTACCTCGGTTTTACCCTCGTCTGCGCGGTCGGGTTCATCGTCTTGGGCATGCCCGTTTTCGACGCCGTGTGCCACACGTTCGCCACCGTCTCGACCGGCGGATTCAGCACGCGCAACGCGAGCATCGCCGCTTTCGGCAGCGCGGCCATCGAGTGGTGGACCATCATCTTCATGATCCTCGGCGCGATCAGCTTCATGCTCTACGCGTGGTTGCTGGAGCGGCGCTGGGACAAATGGAAACAGGATGAAGAGACGCGGTTTTACCTTTGGATGCTCGGAATGGCGACGCTCGCCGTGACCGGCAGCCTGCTCTACTACGGCCAGATCGGCGGGATGCACGACAGCGTGCGTGCCGCCGCCTTCCAGGTCGTCTCGATCAGCACGACGACCGGCTTTGCCACGGCCGATTACGACCAGTGGGCGAATTTCCCGAAAATCCTCCTTGTCGCGCTGATGTTCATCGGCGGTTGCGCCGGATCGACCTCCGGCGGCGTCAAAGTCAGCCGGGTTGTCGTCTTTTTCAAAAATTTCGCGCGGCAACTGACGCACATCTTCCGCCCGAACCAGGTGATCACCGTGCGCATCAACGGCGTCCCGCTCAGCGACAGCTTCCTCACCGAGGTCTCGTTCTATCTCGCCCTGGTGGGGTTCATCGTCGCGCTCAGTTCCCTCGCCATGTCCATCCTCGAACCCGGCTTCGACCTGATCAGCAGCTTCGGCGCGGTCGTGGCCACCATTTTCAATATCGGCCCGGGTCTCGGCGCCGTCGGCCCGATGTCCACGTACTCCGGCCTCGGTCCCGCCACCCATCTCTTCCTGTCGCTCCTGATGATCATGGGCCGTCTGGAGATCTTGGCCGTCCTGGCGCTCTTCATTCCCCAGCTCTGGCGCCGCTACTAGCAAGCCGCGCCGCCCTCTTCACGGCTTGACGCCTTGCGGGCCGCTTCCTACGTTCGGCCGACTGATGTCCCGAATTCGCGTCCACCGCGGATGGCTGCTTTCCGTCTGCCTGATTCTCGCCGCCGGAAAGGCCTTCGCCCAGCTGCCCTCGACCGCTCCGGCCAATGACGCCGAAGCCGCCGCCCTCATGCAGCAGGCGACCGATCTGGAGGGGGCGGGCAACAACAACCGGGCCGCGGCGACTTACCGGGACATCGTGCGCCGCTTTCCTGTCTCGCCGGCGGCCCCGGCGGCTCAATTCCGGCTGGCCGAACTGATCGACCAATCCGGCAACCCGAGACGCGCCTTCGAGGCTTATCAGAAGCTGGTGGACGACTACCCGCAATCGCGCGAATTCGACCGCGCCCTCGCGGCGCAGCTGGCCATCGCTGATGGCTTCCTCGAACGCCGGCGCTACGAGCAGGCCAGCGAGATGTACAACTCCCTTCTGGCCACCGCCCCGTTCACCAAGTTCGCCCCCGAAGCTCAATTCAAACTCGGCCAATCGCTCGAGAACCGTCGCGAGTATGCCAAGTCGATCGAAGCCTACCAGATGCTCCTCGACCGCTACCCGACGAGCGACTACGCGGACGATGCGCTCTACCAGATCGGCTACGTGCAACTCACCGAAGCTCTCGGCCGCTCGCAGGATCTTTCCGCCGCGATCGACGCGAAAAACACCTTCGAGGAATTCCTCGCGGAATACCCGAACAGCGAAAAGGCGGCGCAAGCCCGCGACAACCTCAAACGCATGACCGGACGCGAGGCCGGCGACCTGCTCTCCATCGCGCAATTCTACGACCGCAACAGCAACTACCGGGCCGCCGTCATCTACTACGCCGACCTCGTGCGCCGCCAACCCGGGACGGACGACGCCAAGCTGGCCAATGAACGCATCGAGGAAATCCGGGCCAGTGTCGGCGACGACGAACTCCGGTCCAGTCCCGAACGCGCCGAGACCGGCGAGCGCGTCGCCATGCGCCGCCGCCTGCAGAACCAGGTCGAAACCTCGGCGCTCAGCAATTACGCCGGCCCGCCGGTCGCCACCATCGTGCCCGAAGAACTGCCCCCGGCCCGCCCCCGCCTGCGCACCTCCGCGCGCGACGTGCGCCCGGTCGGACCCGAGCCGGTCAACCTCCCGGCGGTCGAACCCGACCTCCCCGTCGAATGATGAAAATCCTCCTGCTCGTCGCCACAGCCGCCATCGCGGTCACCCTCTCGGGCTGCGCCTACTCGCTCGGGGACGCCCGGCCGAGCATGATGCGCGGTATCCAGACCCTCGCCGTCCCCGTTTCGAAAAACACCACCCTCGAGCCCAATGTCGAAGGTCTCCTGGCCGACACGATCATCAAGGGGCTGCAAACCGACGGCACCTACACGATCGCCGCCGAACGCAATGCCGACGCCACCGTCTACACCACGCTGGTCGCGACCAACCGCCGCCCAGCACGCTCCGTGCGCGGCAACGTCCTTGCCACCAGCGAATACGAACTCGTCACCGTCGTGCAATACGAGGTCGTGGAGAACGCCACCGGCAAACAAATCATGGCCGGCGCTGTCAATGGACGCACCAGTTTCTTCGTCAGCGCGGACTTGCAGACCGACGAGCAGCAGGCGCTCCCGCTGGCTTTCTCCGACGCCGCGGTCAGGCTGGCCAGCCGTTTGAGCGAGGGATTCTAGGCGCTTGCTCACCCTCGTCCCCACTCCCGTCGGGAACCTCGAGGACATCACCCTGCGGGCCCTGCGCGTTTTGCGGGAAGCGGATGTCATCGCCGCCGAGGACACGCGACACGCCGCCGTTCTGCTCAAGCACCACGGCATCAGCCGTCCGCTTCTCAGCCTGCACGAACACAACGAGGCCCAACGCGCGGAGGAAATCGCCGCGCGCCTCGCCGCGGGGGAAAACATCGCGGTGCTCAGCGACGCCGGCACTCCGGGTATCTCGGATCCGGGCTTCCGCGTGGTGCGGGAGTGTATCGCGCGCGGACTCGAGTTCACCGTGCTGCCCGGCCCCACCTCGATCCTCCCTGCGCTCGTCGGCTCGGGTCTGCCGCTGCACGAATTTTATTTCGGCGGGTTCCTCCCCGTGAAATCGGGACGCCGGCAAAGCATGCTGGCCGAAGCCCTCGCGCGACGCGAGACGAGCATCTTCTTCGAATCACCCCACCGCATCGCGAAATCGCTCGCCGTTCTGGCCGGACTCGCCCCCGACCGCCCGGTCTGCGTGGCGCGCGAACTGAGCAAAAAATTCGAGGAGTATTGGCGCGGCCCCGCGTCCGAACTCGCCGCACGCGCGGAGAAGCAAGCGCCCCGCGGGGAAATCTGCCTGCTCGTCGGCGGGCAACCCTGAGCCCGCGCGCAGCCTTGTCCCCGCGCGGCGGACACGGCACGATGCCGTCCTCCCCATGACCCGCCGTTTTGCCCCCGCCGTGGTGGCGGCCCTTCTGGCTGGCGCCACCTTCGCCTCCGCCATGGAGGACCGTTTCTGGGACTATTACACGCCTTATCCCAGCAACTTCATCGGCTCGGATGAATGGTGGGGCGGTGATGCAGCCTTGGGCGACTGGTGGGGTATGCGCAACTGGCTGGACAAAGAAGAAGGCGTCGAATTCTCCGTGACCTACACGACCGACCTCGCCGGCAATCCCTCCGGAGGCATGAAGCAAGGTTTCACTTACACGGACAACATTGCCTTCGGCGTGAAGCTCGACCTGGAAAAACTCGTCGGCTGGCGCGGCGCCTCCTTCACCATCGCCGCGACCGACCGCAACGGCGACAGCCTCTCGCAGGATTTCATCGGGAACCAGTTCACCGTGCAGCAGATTTACGGAGGACAGACTGTCATACTGACCGACCTCTTTCTCACCCAGAGGTTCTGGAACGAGAAGGCGGAAATCAAAGCCGGACGCTTCTCCGCGGGCGACGACTTCGCCAGCTCGCCGCTTTATTGGCTCTACATGAACAACGGGATCGACGGCAACCCGCAGTCCCTGCCGGTCAACGCCTCGTTTTCCGCCTACCCCTGGGCCAGCTGGGCCGCGCGGCTGCGAGTGGAACCTTCGCGGGATTGGAACGCCATGCTCGGACTGTATCAGGTCTCGGGTCGCACCTTCGCCCGCAACCTCAACGGACTCAACATGGCCTTCGATCCGACCGACGGCATCATGTTCGTCGGCCAGGTCGGGTGGACCCCGGAGTTTTTCCAACGCCGCGTCAAACGCACTCCGACCGAACGCGAAGAAGCCGAGCAACTGGGGGAACCCGATGACGATTTCCACGGGATGCCCGGCCACTACTGGTTCGGCGGCTATTACTCGACGTGGTCGCTCTACTCGCAGTTCGGATCGGACCAAACCGCGGCCAATGCCTACGGCTTCTACTGGCACGGCGACCAGATGGTTTACCAAGAGGCGCCCGGCAGCGACCAAGGGCTCATCCTCTGGACCGCCTTCGTGCTCTCGCCGCAGGAGAACATCGCCAAGCTCCCCTTCCAATGGAACAGCGGCCTCGTCTACCAGGGACTGCTCTCCGGAAGAGACAACGACGCCGCCATCTTCGGCCTGGCCTACGGAAACTTCAGCCCGGATTACGGACGGGCCGGCCTTGCTTATGACAGTGATCCTGTCGGTTTCGAAATGGCCCTCGAATGGGGCTACCGCATCCAATTCAACCGCTTCTTCTACGTGCAACCCGACGTGCAATACATCATCCAACCCGGCGGCACGGGCTCGATCCCGAACGCCTTCGTCCTCGGCGCCCAAATCGGCGTGACGTTTTAGAGCGTTCTTGGCGAACGCTCGAGGACTGCCGCCGGGCACACCGAGGTTGGCTGATCCTCCTTGTTCGCGGTTGTTGCTGTATTCATCGGGGCTTGAATCGGGCTTCGGAGTATGAAATTGGACCGATTTGGGAAACAGACCCGGGCTGGAGGCGAAGAAGCGCATCCGACAATGCACAACCAGCCACGAGGATCGTAGCGCACAGCATTATCGCACATTCCCCCGAAGCTCAGCCTGCTCCGCCGATCAGCTCGTTCAAACCCTCGACAATCTGATCCATCTCACCGGCCGAAGCTGTGCCGATCTTCTTTTTCAGGCGCTGAACGGAAAGGGTCCGAACCTGGCTGATCTTGGCCCACGATCTCTTCGGCAGCTTCGCATCAAGCAGTTCCAGCGTGAGCGGGAAACCGGCTTTCTGCGGCTGGCTCGTCAAAGCAATGGCAATGACGGTTCCCGACCGTTCGTTGAAAATATCTTCGCTCAGAATCAAAACCGGACGCTGGCCTGCTTGCTCGTTTCCGCGCGTGGGCTCGAGGTCGGCCCAGATGATGTCACCCCTCAATATTCGGGCCATTGCGCGATCTCCGAACCGATCCCCTCTTCCGCAAGAGCTTGCTCGAACTTCGGATCCAGCTTGGCGCACTCGCGAGCCAACCGCCCTCGGTCCATGCGCCTCAACTTGTCAGCCACCGCGTCTTGGATCGCCCGGCTCCGGTTGGGATAAACATGTTCGCGCACCAGCCGATCGACCTGCTTGACCAAGCCCTCCTCCATTGTGATGGCAATTTTAGCAACACTCATGAATGGTATGATGATATATCATACTGATAACAGCGTCAAGCCACTGATTTTACGCGAACGATGAGCGCATGCACCCCTACCAGCGAGGGCGAGCGACGATCACGGGGTTGAGGTTGGATTTAAGGAAAGTCATCGAAACAGGGCGGCTGGTAGGGGTTGTCATGGCGCGGCTTGTTCGGTTCTCCCAATTCTGGAGACTCGGTCGGCTGCCAGCAATAGGATCTGCGAGACGAGCCCCATGGGAATGACGATCCAGAACCCGAAAATGGTGTATAGCACCGCATACCAGAGTGCTCCGAAAAATCCTCCATTGGGATCACTCCGCAACGTGTGAGCCGCAACGCCACATGCCAGAGCTATCACCAAGCTACCAATCCACGGCAGTGCCACGGCAGGTAAGAAAATCTTCCAGCGGCGGCACGACAGAATCCACTGCTTAAAAGTGAGAGCAATGAAAACTGATATGATTGGAAACAGAGCCCATATGACTTCTCTGGGGAGCGAGAACACCTCTTCAGTTCCTCCTTGGATTGCCGAACCTAGGCCCGGAGCAAATGCCAATGCTGCAAGCCAGACGAAGGAAAGTGCAAATGCTGTGACTGCGTAGAGCATGATATTTTCTGACCGAACGTCCAGGATCACCTATACCTGCCCGTGGCGCGGTTCGTGCCAAGGAGCGAAACGACAGCACGAAGCGTGACATGGGTAGGTATTAGGTGCATCCGCTTGTTAGCCCTTTCTCTTGTATTCAAGGGTTCCCTTTCCGTTGAGCGAATCTGAGGAGTAAATGGTCTTGCCATCCTCCAAAATCATCAACTTAAACGAGGCCTCCTCGGAATCCGAGGTGACGGTGACAGAACGAATATACTGTCCCCAGAACGTGCTTGCAGTCTCTGAGAAAGTCCTGCTCAGGTCGACTCCGCTCGCATTCCAAGCGACATCAATGTGTGCTTTTTCAGCACCCTGTCCAACAACCATAAATCCAATATTCTTATCGGGAGGACCCTTCCAGCCAAGATCGGAAATCTTCGGTCCGACAATATAGTAAACGCCGTCGATGATGGTGAATGGGGTCGACGAGGCGGATGCGCCCATCGGCCCATCACTGGTAAACTCGGCCTCAATCAGCCCACTGGGGGCTCCCGTCATCTCAATTTTTCTTCCGTTCGCAACCGTAGTGGTCTCAAAGTCTTTGGGTAATGGCTTGATTGTAACATTTTTAATCTCACCTCTAAATTGCGCTAGTCGCTGGTTCGAACGAGCGGACATCGCGATGTCCTGCTCAGACATACCTTGCCGGTAGGTAAGAACATCTATTCTCGTAGCGTCCCTCGAGGAAAGCGCTTCGCGGAATTGCGATATGAAATCAGCTTCGCTTCTCGGCAGTTCAGCGAATACAAGAGTTGGGTTCTTCGTGAAATTCCGTGGGTTTAGCTGTTGGTGAAGCGAGGGCGCATATCGAGCCCCCCGCAATAGAAGAGGATGCGGATGCGGTAGGCGGCGAAGGAGCGGAAGCCTCGGGCGGCATGCTTGATGGCTT
>CAZEYV010000006.1:0-4000 GCA_964516705.1 uncultured Chthoniobacter sp. | reverse complement strand
GGGGGGGGGGGGGGGGGGGGGGGGCGGGCGCGGCCCTTCGTCCCTACCTCCGCCAGCAAAGTTTGAAATCGTTGGGGACTTGGCCTCAGGCGTGAGCATGCCGTCGGGCCTCCGGGCGGCGGCCGGCTTTTTGTGACGATTCCGCCATCATGGATTTACGACTTGCCCCAGTGGTTCCACGGCCGTAGCCTTGCCTCGGCGGCAATGCGGCGGTTTTGCCGGTTAAACCCACGGCCCAAAAAAATAACCATGAAAAAATCCACACGTCTTATGGCGGTGTTGTTTGCCGCCTTCACCCTCAACACCCAACCCTCCGCGCAGGCCGGCCTTTTGACCTCATCCGACACCTTCGGCACGTCTGGCAACGCGTTCACCATCGAGTTCGTTAGCATCGGCAACGCGGGCAATGCGGCTGATACGACCGGATACGGCGCGGTGCCTTACCAATACCGTGTGGGCACCTACGAGATCACGCAAAACGCGATCGACAAGGCCACGAACAGCGGATTGGCCGATGTGACCGCGGGCAAGTGGTCGGGCAGCCAGCCGGCGGCAAATATTAGTTGGTATGAAGCGGCGGCGTTTGTCAATTGGCTCAACACCAGCACGGGAAAGCAGAAGGCTTATGACCTGACCTTCAGCAACGGTAGTTGGAGCATGGAGCTGTGGAGCGGCGGCAATGAGTGGACGGAGGGTGGAACCAATCTTTACCGGAACAAGAACGCCTACTATTTTCTGCCCAGCGAGAACGAATGGTACAAGGCGGCGTATTACAACGCGGCTGGGACAAACTACTTTCTTTATCCGACGGCGAGCAGCACGGCACCGACGGCGGTGGCCAGCGGGACCAATGCGGGCAGTGCGGTTTATAACGTTTTCGTTGCCTTCGCTCCGGCCATAGTGGACAGCGCTGGAGGCTTGAGCCCGTATGGCACGATGGGCCAAGGCGGCAACGTTTATGAGTGGAGCGAAAGTGCTTTTGACGGATCAAACACCTTGTCGTCCGAGGATCGCGCGTTCCGCGGTGGCGCCTACTATAACAACGTGGACCTGCTGCGCTCCTCGAACCGGGACGGCGCCGGCCCGGCAGCGGAGAGCATCGGCATCGGCTTTCGTGTCGCGAGTGTGGACGCCACTCCCATCCCCGAACCGGGCACCTGGGCCGCGATGGCCATTTTTGCGGGGGGCGCGGCTTACGCGGGCTGGCGCCGTCGGCGGCGGGCTTGAGTCAGCGGTCTGTCTGGGTGTCGGATTGCTCAGTAACTCTCCAACCGGATGCCTTCGATGCGGGCGAATTGCGCGGTGTTGCGCGTGACCAGGGGAATGTCGAATTGCAGCGCGGTGGCCGCGATCCACAAGTCGTGGGGCCCGGGCAAGGAGTTGGCGGCGCGCAAGCGGGTGAACTGCAAGGCGTAGATTTCGAGCGTGGTGTTGTCCGGCCAGACCGTAGGAAAGCGGTCGAGGAAGGCGCGCACCGCGCCGGGCTGATGGCCGGCCACGGCCGCGCCGCGGAGGAATTCGCCTTTGACGATCCAGGGCAGGCCGACGGCGAGGTCCGCATTGTCGCGCAACCATTTTGCCGCTGGCGAATTCCGGCCCTCGCGCCAACGCGAAATGAGGAAGTTGGTGTCGAGGAGGCGGTCGACCGCGATCATGGGGCGCTTTCGTTGACCGAAGGTGTGACCCACGGATCGGGGCAGCTTCGCCAGTCATTGGCCCATCCGGCTTCCGCTTCGATGGCCTCCGCCTGACGGCGCGTCAGCTTGGGCAGTTGGTCGAAGGCCTCATCCAGATCCCCCGCCGTGCCCCGCTTGGGGACGGCCTTCAACACCACCTTGGAGAAGGACTCCGAGGAATCCGTTTTCCAGGATTTCAGCCGCTGATAGGCCTCCTCCGACAAAGTAATGGTCTTCATGCATGCATGATACACGAACGCATGAACCGGATCAAGTTGCCTGCTCAACCTTTGGCCATAGCCAGGCAATGGAACGCCTCCGCGCCGGGCGCATCCGGAGCGATGGCGCCGAGCGATTTGATTCCGTCAGCTTCCCATCCCAGCTCCCGCGCCCATGGGGCCAGATCGTCAAAATTCACATCGGCGGTGATGTCCTGACGTCCGGGCAGCTCGTAGACCTCCGCACCGGTCAGCCGCTGCTGTCCGCGATAGGCGCGCAGGGTTCCATTCGGGCGGCGATGGTAGATTTCGTCCGTTGTTCCACCGTAGTCGATGGACAGCATCGCGCCTTCGCGCCACGCCCTGGAGAGATTCTCCATCCAGTCACGCACCGAGGCAAAAACTTCGATCCGCTGGCCCTCCGTCCAAGCGTGCTCGAAAATCTGCGAGTCAGGCAGGGGGCGCTGCGGAGGGAGAAATATTTCCGTCAGCTTCCCATCGACGATCCGCAAATGTAATTCGGTCCACGCCGCCGCGTCCTTGCGGAACAAGCGGCAGGGAAAGGCGTCGAGAAATTCGTTGTGATAAATGAGCGCCTTCCCGTCGCAGGCGGTCAAGGCCTCCTCGATCTTGGCATGCCATGTCCCGCGCACCCGCGCTTGTTGCTGCGCGCGCAGCGGTTCCGACTGTTCGACCAAGTGCAGATCGATCTTCCGTTTTCCCAACCAGCCGAAACTTCTCACCACCGACGCAGCCAGCGTGCCGGAACCCGGACCGCATTCGATCACGTTGAAACGTTTCCAGCCGCGCCGCTCCGCTTCCTCGCGCAGCCACCGGCCGATGGCGTCACCCAGCGCCGGGGTCAATTGCGGGACCGTGGTAAAGTCGCCACGCGCCCCGATGCCGCGAATGTTCCGTGCGTAGTAACCGTCTGCCGGATGATGCAGGGCGGTCCCCATGAACCTATCGAACGGAATCGTCCCTCCATTTTCATCGAGAGCGGATTGCAGAGCTTGGCGGACGGTGGACATGTGATTCCGGACTATACCAGAGTGATCCAAGCCCTCATGCCTCCCGCTTGACTGGAGTTCTGGTCGAAGTTAAGTGTTAGTCATCAGCTCAACATCATGAAATCCTTCAGCGTGCATGAGGCAAAAGCCCGTTTCTCCGAACTGGTCGGCGTGGTGGAGAAGCAGGGCACCTCCGTGGTGGTCAGTCGCTACGGCCACCCGGTTGTCGAGTTGCGCCCCCTGCGCTCGGCCAAGCGGACCGCGAAGCATCCGTTGTTGTCTCGTCTCGTGATCCGCGGCGACCTGACCAAGCCGACCGAGGCCGAATGGGGCGATGTCTAATCCACTCCTGCTGGACACCTGCGGGTTGCTGTGGCTGGCGGCGGGTCATCGACGCTTGAGTTCCGCGGCGAGGAGGCGCATCGACTCCGCCAGGCTGGTCGGGGTTTCGACCATCACCGCTTGGGAGGTCGGGCTCAAAGCGGCGCGCGGTGACTTGAAATTGCCGATGGAGGCCGAGGAGTGGTTCGAGGGCGTGGTTGCGCACCACCGGTTGCAGGTCTTTGAAATTACGCCAAGGATCGCTTTCGAAGCGAACCGCTTGCCGTGGCATCACCGCGATCCGGCAGACAGGTTCATCGTGGCCACGGCGAAGTTGCACCACATGGCGGTCGTAACGGCCGACGACAATTTTGCGGCCTACGGTGTGGAGATTTTTACGTGAGCGGCATCGGGCCAGTCCGGCAACTGCCCATCTACGAAATTGAGGACCGCATCGTCGAGGCGGCGAAGGCGCAATCGCGCCTGATTCTGCGTGCCCCGACCGGTTCGGGCAAATCGACGCAGGTGCCGCAGATGCTCCTCGACCGGGTGGTGCCGGACGTCGGACAAATCGTTGTCCTGCAACCGCGACGCATGGCTGCGCGCATGCTCGCTTCGCGGGTGGCTCAGGAACGCGGGGAGGCACTCGGGCAAACCGTCGGCTACCAGGTGCGCATGGAGGGCAAGTCCTCGGCCAAGACGCGCATCCTCTATGTGACCGAAGGAATCCTGCTCCGCCGCATGATCGGCGATCCGGAATTGCGCGGGGTTTCCG
>CAZEYV010000005.1:0-3272 GCA_964516705.1 uncultured Chthoniobacter sp. | reverse complement strand
CCGAGACGCAGCGAGAGTTTGGGCTCGGACAGGATTTGCTGCGCGGCAAGGGGATCGCGGACCAGATGCTGGGCGAAAAGATCGCCGAGCATGGCGGGGTCGTGCATTTCGCCGGCGGCTTTGACGAAAGTGTCGGGCAACTCGATGCCGCGCGAAACAAGCCCGGTGCAAATGTCCTGCAGCTCGCGACGCAACGTGTGGCACGCCTCCTCGTCGTTGATCACCGTTTCCAGAGGTTGGGCCTGCCCGATGAGGTAAGGCTCCTTTTGTTCGAAGCCGGTGAATTCCACGCGCCCCAGGCCCTGCAGGATCAGTTGGCTGGTGCCGTCGGGCTGTCCCACGCAGGCGCGCACCAGGCCCGCGCCGGCCACGGGAAAGATGGATTCCTCGCCGGTATCCGGCCGCACCATCCCGACCGCGAAAATGCGGTTGCCGGCCAGCACCGTGGCCAGCATCTCGCGGTAACGGGGTTCGAAAATGTAGAGCGGGAGGAGGGCGTTGGGGAAGAGCGTGACGCCGGACAGCGCCATGACCGGGATTGAGGAGGGGAGTTGGATGGGGCCCGTGCTCATCACGGACAATTTACGCCGGATTCGGCCGCCCGGGATCTTTTTTCGCGGCTTTTTCGCTTCAAGAGGCGCGGGGGCCTTGGCTAGGTTCACGCCATGCCGTCCGAGCCGAAATACCGCCGTATCGTCCTCAAACTCAGCGGCGAGGCTTTGCGCGAGCCGGGAAGCAAGGACAACATCTCGCCCCAGATCGTCAACCAGATGGCCCAGGAGATCAAAGAGGTCCAGAGCCTCGGGGTGCAGGTGGCCGTGGTCATCGGCGGGGGCAACATCTGGCGCGGACTGGCCGCCTCGCACCGCGGCATGAACCGCACCACCGCCGATTACATGGGCATGCTGGCCACCGTGATCAACGGCATGGCTTTGATGAGCGGACTCGAGGACATCGGCCTGACCACGCGCGTGCAGACCGCCATCGAGATGAACAACGTGGCCGAACCCTTCATCCTGCGCCGTGCGCTTCATCACCTCGAGAAAGGCCATGTCGTCATCTTCGTCGCCGGCACGGGGAACCCGTTCTTTTCCACCGACACGACCGCCGCGCTGCGGGCCAACGAAATCGGGGCGGATGCCATCCTCAAGGCGACCAAAGTCGACGGCATTTACGATGCCGACCCCAAGACGAATCCCGGCGCGAAAAAATACGACCTCATCACCTACACCGAGGCCCTGCAACGCCGCTTGCAAGTGATGGACTCGACGGCTTTCAGCCTCTGCATGGACAACAAAATGCCGATTGTGGTTTTCAACATGGCGGATTCGGGCAACATCAAGCGCGCCGTCATGGGCGAACCGGTCGGGACGCTTGTGACCGAGGGCTGACGAATTATGGACGAACTACTTTTCACCGCGGAAGAAGGCATGGAGAAAGCCCTCGATTTCATGAGGCACGAATTCTCCAGCGTGCGCACCGGCAAGGCTTCTCCCGCTCTGGTCGACGGTATCGACGTCGATGCCTACGGATCGGTCATGAAGCTCAAGCAAGTCGCGCTGATCAGCACCCCCGAACCGCGTCTCATTGTCATCCAGCCGTTCGATGCGGCCAATATCAAGCCGATCGAAAAAGCGATCAACGAGTCGAAGATCGGGATCAGCCCGGTGGTCGACGGCAAAATCATCCGGCTCCCCATCCCCGAACTCAGCGAGGAAAGACGCAAAGATCTGGTCAAGACGATCAAAACAATGGCCGAGGAAACCCGGGTGCGGATCCGCGCCGCCCGCCGCCACGCCATGGATGCGGCCAAGAAAATGCAGAAAGACGGCACCCTCACCGAGGACGACCTCAAGAGCGGAGAGACGCAGATCCAGAAACTCACCGACAAGTTTGTCGCCGACGTGGACAGCCAGGTGGCTTCCAAAGAGGCCGACATCATGAAAATTTGATCCCGGTCATGCGCCGCTTCATCGCCACCATTCTTCTGCTCGTTCTCTTCTCGTCGGCGGGCCTGGCCAACGTGGTGCGGGGCGCCCCCGACTTCACTTGGCTTTCTTCCGGCTCGCGCGGGCAGACCCTCAAATCCGTGCGCGGGCAACCCGTCGTGCTCATTGTCGCGCAATCGCCAAGCCAGCGGATTTTCCGCGCGCAGATCGGGCAATTGCAGAAAGTTTACCAACTCCTCGGCAACGAGAAGGCCCTCGCGGTCGCCGCCTTCACGCAGCAAGCGGGCCTCATCAAATCGAACATTCCTTTCGTCCTCGCCGCCAATCCCCCCGCCGTGGCCGCCGCCTACGGGGTAACCGGACCGTTCGCCATTTTCATCATCGGGAAAGACGGCAATATCGACGCGCTTTCCGACCGGGTCATGTCCGGCCAGCGCATTCTCGACGTGATGAACAACTCGTTCGTTGTCCAGCGCGACAACCGCAAGAGCGAGTAACGCTCAGCCCGCGCCCAGGATCGCCTCGGTCATCCGCAGCGCTTCGACATTCGCGCGCACGGCGTGAACGCGGAAAATGCGCGCGCCGAGTTCCCGGCCGAGACTGGTCAGTGCCACCGTAGGTGCATCGCGGTCGGCGATGTCCGGGCAAGCCGCCGCCGTCGCGAGGAAGGACTTGCGCGACACTCCCAGCACCACCGGGCAACCGAGGCCGGCGAAAGTGCCGAGCGACGCGATCAGTTCCAGATTGTGCTCCACGGTTTTCCCGAAGCCGATGCCGGGATCGACGGCCAGCCGGTCGCGGGCGATGCCGGCCGCCCGGGCCGCGTCGAGTCTCCCGCGGAGAAAATCCGCCACGTCCCGCGCCACCGCGTCATAGTGCGGATGCTTCTGCATCGTGCGCGGGGTGCCGCGCATGTGCATGAGCACCAGGCCCGCCCCGCTTTCCGCGCCGACCCGCGCCATTCCCCCGTCGCCGCGCAACGCGGTTACGTCGTTGATGATTTCCGCTCCCGCCTCCAAGGCGGCGCGGGCGACGTCCGCTTTGGAAGTATCGATGCTCAGCGCCGCGGAGGTTTGCCGGGCCAGGCCCTCGATCACCGGCAGCACCCGCCGCAGTTCCTCGCCGACCGGCACGGCGGCCGATCCCGGCCGCGTTGACTCGCCGCCGACATCGAGAATTTCCGCACCTTCCTCGGCCAAGCGCCTGCCGTGCGCGATGGCGGCCTCCGCATTGTGGAACGACCCGCCGTCGGAAAACGAGTCCGGCGTGACATTGATCACCCCCATGATCACGCCGCGGTGCGTCAGATCGAACGCGCGCCGG
>CAZEYV010000004.1:0-22865 GCA_964516705.1 uncultured Chthoniobacter sp. | reverse complement strand
ATCCGCTGCGCTGAACCGGCGACAGCGTCAGGACTCGCGGCGGGTTTGCCACACGGCGTAGTCGAAGCTGTCGACCAAGGCCTGCCAGCTCGCCTCGATGATGTTGTCCGAAACCCCGACGGTCCCCCACTCCGCGGCGCCGTCCGTGGAGGAAATGAAGACCCGGGTGCGTGCCGCGGTCCCGCGACGCCCGTTGATTATGCGCACTTTGTAGTCGTCCAAGCGGATGTCGCCGATGACCGGATAATGGGGCACGAGCGCCGAGCGCAGCGCGGCATCGAGAGCATTGACCGGACCGTCCCCGCTGCCCTGCTTGTGGACTTTCTCGCCGTCGACGAGGATTGTCACCATGGCGGTGCACTTGTTCCAGTCCGCCCCCGGCTTCCCGCTGCGGAGAAAGTCGCATTTGTATTCGTCCAATTCGAAAAGCGACCGGTGCTTCCCGAGCACGCGCCGGATGAGCAGCTCGAAGGAAGCCTCGGCCGCTTCGAATTCGTAGCCCTCGTGCTCGAGGCGTTTGACCTCCTGCAAAACCTTCGCCACCTCGGGCGCACCCTTGGCGAACTTGAAACCCATGGACTCGGCCTTGACCAGAACATTGGTCTGCCCCGAAAGGTCGGAGATCGTCACCACGCGCTCGTTACCGACCAACACCGGGTCGATGTGCTCGTAGGAACGCGCCAGTTTCTGGACGGCATGGACGTGCAACCCGCCTTTGTGGGTGAATGCGGCCCCGCCGACAAAAGGCGCGCGGATGTCGTGCGGCACATTGGCCACTTCGTCGATGAAGCGGGACAACTCGGTCAGACGTCCGAGATCGCGGACCAGCGGCAGGGAGCATTTCAACTGGAGGAGCGGGATGATCGTGGTCAGGTTGCAATTGCCGACCCGTTCCCCGTAGCCGTTCATCGTGCCCTGCACCTGGACCGCGCCGGCCTCGACCGCGGCCAAAGCATTGGCCACCCCGAGCCCGCAATCGTTGTGGGTGTGGGTGCCGACCGGACGCCCCACGGCCGCCGCCGCGGCCCGCGTGGCCTCGGCCACGAAGAGCGGAAGGCTCCCGCCGTTCGTGTCGCAGAGCACAACGAGATCGGCCCCCGCCGCCGCCGCGGCCTGCACCGTGGCCAGGGAGTAAGCCGGGTCTTCCCGGTAGCTGTCGAAAAAGTGCTCCGCATCGTAGAAGACCTCCCGCCCCTGCGCCTTGAGGAAGGCGACCGTGTCACGGATCATGGCCAGGTTCTCCTCGAGCGTGACGCCGAAGACTTCCGTGACGTGCAGCGGCCACGTTTTGCCCACCACGGTGATGACCGGCGTGGCGGCGGCGAGCAACTGGCGCACCTGCGCGTCGTCCTCCACCTTCACCCCGCCGCGACGCGTCATGCCGAAAGCGGCGACCTTGGCGTGACGCCACGTCCGCCGGGCGGCTTCGGCGAAAAACTCCGCGTCCTTCGGGTTCGAACCGGGCCAGCCGCCCTCGATATAATCGACACCGAACTCGTCGAGACGTTCGGCCACCCGCAGTTTGTCCTGCACGCTGAACGAGATGCCCGTTCCCTGCGTGCCGTCGCGCAAAGTCGTGTCGTAAACCGTGACCGGGACGCTCGATGTCATGCAGGGTCGGTCGCGGCCGCTCAATCCTCCGTCGGCGATTCGTTGATCGTGTCGATGAGCAGTCGGAGCATGCCGAAGTCGGTCTTCTTCGGGGTGAGTACCAGGCGTGCCATCTCCTCCTCCTGGCTGCCGCGGAAGATGGATCCCACCGCCCACTGCTGGTCCTGGTCCTCCTCCGGCAACATGCCGGTCTGCTCGATTTCGCCCGCGACGAGGATAGGGCGGAACTTTTCGTTCAAATCGCGCAGAGCCTGCGCGGTGAGCCGGCGCTTGATGCGGATGACCATCCTTTCGCGCAGCCACCGGTAGGAGTCGAAAACGCGGTAGAATTGCTGGATGTGCGCGATCGTCTCTTCGCAAGAGTGGGAAATCTTGAAAAGGTGGAAGTCGCTCGGCGAGATGAGCTTCATGCGCAGCAGGTCGTTCTTGATGAAGAACTCCCAGGTCTCCCAGTAACGCCCGTCCGGGGTGTCGAGCAGGATCAGCGGCGTGATTTTGGCCTTTCCGGTCTGCATGAGGGTGAGACACTCGAATCCCTCGTCCTGGGTTCCGAAACCGCCCGCAAAGAGCACGAACGCGTCGGTCTCTTTGACGAAGTTCACCTTGCGGGTGAAGAAGTAATTGAAATTGATCAGTTTCTTGTCGCCGTGGATCGTCTCGTTGGCCCGCTGCTCGAAGGGCAGCCGGATGTTGAGCCCGAAGCCGTTGTCGCGGCCCGCGCCCTTCTGCGCCGCACCCATGATGCCGTCGCCTCCGCCGGTGATGACCATGAACCCGTGCTCGACCACCTTGCGCCCGAGTTCCTCCGCCATCTTGAACTCGGCGGTCTCCGGGGCCAGCCGGGCCGAACCGAAGACAGCCACCTTGCGGCGGTCGGAGTAGGGTTGGAAAACCTTGGAGGCGTAGCGCAACTCTTTGAGGGCGCGCACAAAAAGTTTGAGGTCGGCCACCGGGGCCTTGTCCCGGCCGAGCCGGAGCGCTGTTTCGATCAACTCTTCAACCAATTCCGGGGAATGGGCACACCCGCTTTCGGCCACAAGCGCTTTGATCGCGGCCTCTTCTTTTTCTTTCATAGGAACCTTCCAGTATGCTCCCCCTGTGCCGGAAAGCACGCAATTTCATCCCTGGCCCGTTGCCCCGTGCGGGAAGCGCTGCTAGCCTCCGGCGTCCCATGATCATCGTCATCCGCCCCCATTCGCCGCCCGATAAAGTCGAGGAAGTCATCCGCGAGATCACCCAACTCGGCTACAACGCGAGCCCGATCCGCGGGGAATACCAGACGGTGGTGGCGGCCATCGGTGACGAAACCACGCACGCCAGTCTCGAGTCGCTCACCGCCCTGCCCCAGGTCGAGCGCGTCATCCGCGTGCAGAAGCGTTACAAACTGGCCAGTCGTGAATCGCGACCCGATGGGACGGTGATCGACGCCGGTGGGGTGAAAATCGGCGGGAAAAACTTTGTGCTCATGGCCGGACCATGTTCGGTCGAGAGCGAGGAACAACTCATGGCCACGGCCCGCGCGGTCAAGGCCGCCGGGGCCACCGTCCTGCGCGGCGGCGCCTACAAGCCGCGCACCTCACCTTACGAATTCCAGGGACTCGGACCCGAAGGATTGCGCTTGCTGGAGGCGGCCCGTGCCGAGACCGGGCTGCGCATCATCACCGAGGTGCTGGGGGAAAATGACGTCGATCTCGTGGCCGCCACGGCAGACATCCTGCAGATCGGCGCCCGCAACGCCCAGAACTTCCAGTTGCTCATCGCCTGCGCCCGCAGCGGGAAACCCGTCCTCCTCAAACGCGGCATGAGCATGCGCATCGAAGAATGGCTGCTCGCCGCAGAATACCTCCTGGCCCACGGCAACCCGAACGTCATCCTCTGCGAACGCGGCATCCGCACGTTCGAGAACTACACGCGCAACACCCTCGACCTCTCCGCGGTGGCGGTGGCCAAGCAGGAGACCCATCTGCCCGTCATCGTCGATCCCAGCCAGGGCTGCGGCCGCGCGGACCTCGTGAAAATCCTCTGCCGGGGAGCAGCGGCGGTCGGCGCCGACGGTCTCATCGTCGAGGTGCACCCTCATCCCGCCGAAGCCCTCAGCGACGGGCAGCAGCAGCTCGACCCGGAAGCCTTCCGCGACCTCGTCGCCGGTCTGCGGCCCTTCGTCTCCGCGGCGGGAAGGGTCCTCTGACCCTCAGCGGTGATCCAAGCGGAGCAGCAGCCAGGTCCCGATGCCGATGAACAGGATGTTGGGCACCCAGAGGAGCAGGTAAGGGAAAGCCCCGGGGTCGTTGCGCACCATCTCGGCCAGCACGACAAAGAAAAAGTAGCCGAAAGCCAGCGCCAGGCTGATGGCGAAACCGACCGATGTCTCCTTGCGCTGGGCGGTGATCCCCAACGGCATGGCGATCAGCGCGAAGGCCACGCAGGCCATCGACATGGAAAACCGTTTGCTCAGTTCCGTCCGCACCGCGGTCTCGCGCGCCGGGCCGTTGGCCCCGCCCAGACGTTCGGCCAGCTCGGAAAGGGTGTAGGAACGCAACGGACGCTCGCCCGCCGCGGAAGCCAGATCGTCGAGCGGAATATTCACCGTGGCCTCGGCCACGGAAATCCCGTGGCGGATGGCGGCCAGGTCATGCAAACGCTCCGGATCGCGCTGCTCGAAACGCGCGTCCTCCAAGGTCAGGACGATTTGTCCGCCATCCTCCTCCGGTTCGATGCTGCCCCGTTGCGCGTGGATGATCTGCCGGATCCAGCCCTTGTCGTCCGTCTCGACCACCGTGACCTCCGACAAATTGTTCCCGTCCTTCCCGCCGAGGAAAATCTTGCGGCCCTCGAACTGGTCGACGACCTCGTCCGGCACGAAAAGCGCGGCGGGATTGCTCCTCGCCATCGCCGTGATGGACTCGCGCATGGCCGCTTCCGCCCGGGGGGCCACCCGCGCGTTGATCCAGAAGGTGAATAGACTGAGCAGCACGCCGACCGCCAGCACCGGCATGCAGACACGGAACAGGCTGACTCCGCAGGCCCGCAGGGCGATCATTTCGTTGTCGGCGGACATGCGCCCGAAAATGAGCAGGACCGCGGTGAGAAAACCCCACGGCACGGTGAAAGCGAGCGAGAAGGGCAGCACGTAGAGCATGAAGAGCAGGACGTATTTGAAGGGCACATCGCGGTTGATCAGCAGGTCCAGCAGCTCCTTGAAAATATTGCCGAGCACGAGGACGAGGCTCAGCACCGCGACCCCGTAGAGAGCCGTGATCAGCACAGAGCGGCCCACATAACGGTCGATCAGGTTAATCATCGCATGAAGTGCGCGCCGTCGGGCGCGGGAAATGAGATTACGCGTTCGCGCCCGCCGATGCAAAGCGTCCTGCACGGTTTTCTCATTGAGCCCGCGACCGTCCGCCCGCACTATCCCGCCATCATGCCGAGCAATGCCGCCCCGTCTCCGGATCATCGACGTCCGGGTCCCGACTGCATCTTTGTCATCTTCGGCGCTTCCGGCGACCTGACCAAACGCAAGCTCATCCCCGCGCTCTTCAACCTCCGTTGCCTCGGTCTCCTCCCCGGGCATTTCGCGGTCATCGGCGTGGCCATCACCCCGGGCGACGACGCGAGTTTCCGCGAGCAGATGACGGCGGACATCCGCCAGTTCGCCACCCACCCCGTCGATCCGGCCGAATGGCAGGCTTTCCTTGCCGGGTGCTACTACATCTCGGGCGATTTCAACGACGAGGCCGTCTTCGGCGCCCTCAAAGCGAAAATCGCCGCCGTGCAGCAAGAGCGCCGGGTCGAGGGGCAAAACGTGGTTTTCAATCTTGCCGTGACTCCCACGCTCTTCGGCACGGTGGCCGGACAACTCGGCGCCGCCGGGCTCCTGCAAGAGACGCCCGACGGCTTCCGCCGCGTCATCATCGAAAAACCCTTCGGCCGCGACCTCGACACCGCCCGCGAACTGAACAACCACCTCCACAAAGTCCTGCGCGAATCGCAGATCTACCGCATCGACCACTACCTCGGCAAAGAGACCGTGCAGAACATCATGGTCTTCCGCTTCGCCAACATGATTTTCGAGCCGAACTGGAACCGGCGCTACGTCGACAGCGTGCAGATCACGGTGGCCGAGCGCCTTGGTGTGGAGAACCGCGGCGGTTACCTCGACCACTACGGCGTCCTGCGCGACATGGTGCAGAACCACATGCTCAGTGTCCTCTCGCTCATCGCCATGGAACCCCCGGGCTCGATGAGCGGCGATGCCGTGCGCAACGAGAAGGTCAAAGTTCTCGACGCCATCCGCCCGCTGGAACCGGAGGACGTCATCGAAAATTGCGTGCGCGGCCAATACGGGGCCGGCGTCATCGACGGGCAGCAGGTTCCCGCCTATCGCGACGAGCCCAGCGTCGATCCGCGCTCCCCCACGGAAACCTACGCCGCCCTGCGACTCTTCGTGGAAAACTGGCGCTGGGCCGATGTTCCTTTCTACCTCCGCACCGGCAAACGGCTGGCCAAGCACCTCACGCAGGTCGTCATCCGCTTCAAACGCACGCCGCTCATGCTCTTCGGGGAGAAAGTCCACAGCGAGGCCGGACCGAACGCCCTCATCCTCAACATCCAGCCCGAGGAGAGCATCACCATCATGATCCGCGCCAAGAAACCCGGCCCCTCCATCGTCGTCGACAGCATCCCGCTCGACTTCGATTACCGGCAATTCGGCAAGCAGTCTCCCGCCACCGGCTACGAAACACTGCTCCATGATTGCATGATCGGCGATATGACACTCTTCCACCGCGAGGACAGCGTCGACGCCTCGTGGCGCATCGTGAGCCCCATTCTCGACGTCTGGGGCGCCCTGCCGCCCCGCGATTTTCCCGATTACGAAGCCGGATCCTGGGGCCCCGCCGCCGCCGACAAACTCCTTCTGCGCGACGGGCGGCAGTGGGAAAATCCGGGCTGACCCGCCGTGCCGTGACCGCTCCCCGCCGCATCCCGGACGCGAAGGCGGATGAACCGCACGCCATGCGGCCCGTGCCCTCGGGCCCCGGACCTCTTGTCCTCGGCGGCGACGTCGGGGGCACCAAAACATGGCTCGGACTCTTCCGCGCCGCCGCCGGCGATGCCGCCGCCCCGCTCACCCTGCAACGCGCGGCCAAGTATGCCAGCGGCACTGCCGGAGGACTCGAAGACCTCGTGGCCGGATTCCTCGCGGACGAACCGGATCCGGTCGACTTCGCGTGCTTCGGGTTGCCCGGCCCGGTCGAGGGACAGCGGGCCAAGTTGGTCAATCTTCCGTGGGAAATCGACGCGCGCAGCCTGACCGCGGGCTTCGGCTTCCGTGCCACCTTCCTCATCAACGACTTGGTGGCCAATGCCTACGGCATCGGCGAACTGTCAGCGGACGATTTCGCCGTCCTGCATCCCGGCAAAGCCGGGGCCGAGGGCAACATGGCCGTTATCTCGCCGGGGACCGGACTCGGCGAGGCGGGGATTTTTTGGGACGGACGCAAACACCTGCCGTTCGCCTGCGAGGGCGGACACGCCGACTTCGCGCCGCGTAACGCCATCGAGATCGACCTCCTCCAGCACCTGCTGGACTCGTATGATCACGTCAGCGCCGAGCGTGTGCTCAGCGGCAGCATGGGGATCCCCAACATTTACCGCTTCCTCCGCGACACCGGCCGCGCGCCGGAGAGGCCGGAAGTCGCCGCATTGCTCGCCACGCAGGACCACGGCGCCGTCATCACGCATGCCGCCATGGAGCGGACCTGTCCGCTCTGCGGGCAAACCATGGAACTCTTCGCCGCAATCCTCGGCGCGGAGGCCGGCAACCTCGCCCTGAAAACCATGGCCACCGGAGGTGTCTTCATCGGCGGCGGCATTGCCGCGAGGGCCCTTCCCTTTCTCCGGCATCCGTCGCTCCTCGAGGCTTTCTTCGCCAAGGGCCGCTTCGGGGAATTCATGCGCAAGATCCCGGTGCGCGTCATCCTCAACGACCGCGCCGCGCTGCTCGGCGCCGCCCGCCACGCCTTGCACGGCGCGGAGCGGATGGCTTCCGCGGCCTGAACCGTGACCAAGGAAGAATTCCGTGCGGCCGCCCGTGACGCGGGCTTTGAACTCTGTGGCTTCGCCCGCGCCGGCCGCGCACCGCACGCCGACGCCCTCGGAACCTGGCTCGACGACGGCTGCCAAGCCGGCATGGCCTGGATGCAACGGACGCGGGACGAGCGCTCCGATCCGCGCTGCTTGCTGCCCGCAGCCCGCACGGTCATCGTCCTCGGCAAAAATTACTTCACCGGAAACCCGTCTCCGACCCCCGCACCGGCGGCCCGCGGCCGCATCGCGCGCTACGCTTGGGGCGCGGACTACCATGACATCCTCCAGCCGAGGCTCGCCGGGCTCGCCACCCGGCTCGAGACAGCCGGCGGACACCAACGCTGTTTCGTCGACGGCGGACCCGTGCTCGAGCGCGACTGGGCGGCAGCCTGCGGCGTGTCGTGGCACGGCAAAAGCACGATGGGAATTCATCCGCGGCTGGGCACGTGGTTCTTCCTCTCGGTCATCCTGACCACACTCGACTTCGACCCCGAGGCTCCGTTGCCCGACCGCTGCGGTCGTTGCACGCGCTGCATCGACGCCTGCCCCACGGCCGCCATCACCGCGCCATACCGCCTCGATGCGCGCCGGTGCCTTTCCTACCTGACCATCGAGAACAAAGGCCCCATTCCGGTGGAGTTCCGGCGTGCCATGGGCGACCGCATTTTCGGATGCGACGATTGCCTCGACGCCTGCCCTTGGAACCGGTTCGCCGCGGCGTCGCGCGACGCGCAAATGCAGCCGAAGCCCGGCACTCTCGATCGTCCGCTGCGCGATTTTCTTTCCCTCGACGAACGCGGATTCCGGGACATGTTCCGCGGCTCGCCCATCCTGCGGGCCAAACGCCGCGGCTTCCTCCGCAATGTCTGCGTGGCCCTCGGCAACAACGGGACGGACGACGACCTGCCGTCACTGCATCGCGTCTTGGATGATCCCGAGGAACTCGTGCGCGAGCACGCGGCTTGGGCGGTGGCGGAGATTGCGGCGCGCCGTCCGCCTCACCATCCGCGCTGTTCGACGGAGTCGAGATAGCGCGAGATCGCATCGTTGCGCCGCGGAGCAGGCTCCGGCGGCGGGACCCGCATCAAGGTTTCCGGCTGTTCCGCCGGCGCGTTGGCTTGATACCAGTTCAGGTGATCGGTGATTTCCGCACTGCGCTCGTCGAGGGCCCAACGCAGATCCTCGGCTTCCTGGAATTTCGGGACAAACCCCTTCCGCCGCTTGCGCGACAGATCGTCGAACATCACGCGGTATTCCTCGACCAAAGCGGCGTAAAGCGGATGCGCGCGAAAACCGAGCCGCCGCAATTCCGCCGCGGCCTGCTCCAGCTTGAAACGTCCTTCCGGCGTGCGGGCCAGTTCCACCAGGGCCGCGGCCGGATCCAATTCCGATTCGGGCGTCTCCAGGGACTTCAAAACAGCCGCCAACCTCTCCGAGCACTGACCGGCCGAAACGAAATCCGTGCGCTGCGGCGCGGCCAGACGCGCCACCGAAAGCGCCCACATGCGCGCCGCCCGCTCGGGCTCGTCGAGCAGTTCGGGCCAGGTCTGACCGAAACGCTCCACCGGATCACGGGACGGTTCTTCCAGCGTGAGGTTCTGCAGGACCCGGGCTTTGCCCCCCGGCAACTCGGCCAGCGCCATGTAAAGCGCGTAGCTCTGCGCGCCGTAGATCTCGCGGGCCCGGCCGCGCATGGCACCGGCATTTTCCCGCAGGAACCGGGTCAGTTTGGGCATTCCCTTGCCTTCCAGCAGTGCGTCATAAACCGGCGCGGCGCCCCCCGCCTCCGCGCGGGCCAAAGCAACCCCCGCGGCCGCGATCAACCACCACGGCGGCTCGGTGAAGCGGGATCCGCTGAACTTTTGCTTCCGCAGGGATGCATCGAGGAGCAACGCGCGCACAATGCCTTGATCGACCGCGGCCGGATCCTGCCGGGCACCCGGGGAGAGATTGACCTCGATCTTCCGCCCCGCATCCCCGGCGTCGAAGACCTGCACGAAGACGCGCGGCTGGCGCAATCGCACCGCATCGCCCGGTGTGAGAATGAGCAAAACCGGACCCCCCCCCTCGCGACCGATCCCCAACTCGCGGCGCAAACCTTCGAGCAAACGATCCGCCCGGCGCGCCAGATCCGAGCGCTCCTGACGCGTGCCTCCGAACACGGCGAACCGCTTCGACGAGCTGACCGTGCGATTCTCCGGCTTGAGCAACTCGGGCGCCACCGTCTGCCCCCCCGCCGTCATGACAGCGGCACAGCCGAGGCCACCAATCAACAGCCCGATCCGCTTCACGGCGCCGGATCGGACCAACGGAGCGCTACCGACTCGGGATCGATACCGATGTGAGAGGCCCGGGCGAATTGCCCCAGAGGTGCGGCCAGCGCCCCGGCCAAACCGTCCATCTGCCGCTGGACCGGCCAGCCGAGCAGAACCGGAAGTTGCAGGCGCCCGATCGAATAACGCCGCGGCTCCAACGTGTAGCCTCCGGGTTTCCGCACCGGCGCGTAATCACCCTCGAGGAACACCCGACCGGTGCCCGGCAAGGCCAATTCCAAACCGACCCGCAGGTCCCCGTCACCCGGGACGGCGTAGAGCCGTTCCGGACGCAACTTCAGCGGGGCATCGACGCTCTGCAAGGCCACGCCCGAGACCAGCCAGCGGTTGATGTCGGCGGCCGGCAAGGCGAAGGCGCGCGGCTCGCTCGCGGATGACGCATCGTCCAAGAGCCCCGTCAGCCGGGCCGAGAGGCCTTCATCCACCCCGACCGGCGGAGGAATGTCACGAGGCGGAAGGAGAGCCAGCACCACCGCCAGGGCCAGCCCGGCGAGAGCGGCCAACTTGGCGAACGCACCGAAATATTTTCCCCAGGCCAGCGGTGCCCGGGGCTTCTTCATTTTCAGCACGTCCGTGGGATGCGTGAAGCCGGTCGGCGGCGGGGAAGCGGACGCCACCCGCTCCAGCTTGGTTCCGCAACTATGACAGTAAACCCGCGTCGGGTCGTTCTCGTATCCGCAACTTGCACAGTGCAGCCCCATGATCGGTCAGGTCTTGGCCGCACCCGAACTGCCGCTCGATGACGCGCTGCCGCCGGAGGAACCCGGGGATGGCGTTGGCGCCGGGGCGGCCGCCGGCTTGGGCGCTTCCTTCTTTTCGGCCCCCGCGCTCTCGCTTTTCGCCGCCTTCTTGTAGCCTTCGCTCCGGTAGTCGGTGGTGTAAAAACCGCTCCCTTTGAAAATCAGACCCGCCCCGGTGCCGAGAAGTCGCTTCACCTCGCCATGGCCCCACGGGGTCATCTGGCACTGGGCTTCGGGACAGGTCTTGAAGGCGTCCGCCTTCATCGACTGGAACACTTCGAAATCCTTCCCGCACTTGTGGCAGTGATAGTCGTAAGTCGGCATACGTCAGACAAAAGGTCTTATCCCTTAATCCGTCCCGCCGGGCAAGCCCGCGGCGACAAACGAAGCCATATCCCCCGCGAGACCGGCGACCACCCGCTCCTCGCCGCGCTCGCCGGGGAAGGCCAACCCGCAGGCATGCAAAGCGTGGCGCGGCAAGAGCAACTCGGCCTGCAGCAACGGAGTCCAGCCTGCCTCGATGAAGTCCAGATACGCCTGCTCGCGCCCGCCGTAAATTTTGTCCCCGACCAAAGGATACCCGGCCGCGGCCAAATGCACGCGGATCTGGTGGGTGCGCCCCGTGCGCGGCCGCGCCCGCACCAGACTGAATCTTCCCTCGGCGCGCCGGAAGCGTTGCTCCACGGTCACCTCGGTCACCGCCGCCGCACCGCACGGATCGACACAACGCTTGAGCCAGATCGGCGAGTCCCGCACCTCGCCCTGCCGCACCAACGGCGCCTCGATCACGGTCCGGTCCCACTCCGGCCAGCCGCGCACCACGGCAAGGTATTCCTTGGCGATCTCCCCTCTTTGCATGGCCAGACCCAACCGCCGCGCCCCGTCACGCGTCAGAGCCAGCAGCACCAGCCCGCTCGTTTCTCGGTCGAGACGGGTGATGATCGACACTTGCCCGCGATTGGCCAGCTCGTAAGCGAGCAAGGCGCGCAACCCGTCCCACAAAGTCGGCCCGCCGTCCGGTCGCGTCGGATGGGTCAGCAATCCCGCCGGTTTGTCCACCACCATCCAGTCCGTCCCCTCCGCGACCACGCGGAAGTTGTCTTGCGCCCGCCGCGCCGCGCGGGAAATCTCGTCTTTCTCATGATCAGCCTGCGCCATGTCTCACGCGTTTATCCCTCGGTGGCCGGCGAAGTGCACGCTTTGCGCGAGGTGAGTCTGGACATCGCGCCGGCCGAGTTCGCCGCCATCACCGGCCCCAGCGGATGCGGCAAAAGCACGCTGCTCAACCTGCTCGGCGGACTCGACCAGCCGACATCCGGCGAGATCAGCGTTGACGGACTCGCCCTGCACCGCGCCGGGGAAGCAAGCCTCACCGCATATCGGCGCGAACGTCTGGGCATCGTTTTCCAATTCTTCAATCTTCTCCCCGCCATGACCGCGCTGGAGAACGTCGAATTGCCCCTCCTCCTGCGCGGCGACCGCGCCCGCGAGGCCCGCGTGACCGCCGCCGGGATGCTCGACTTGGTCGGACTCACGCCACGCGCGGGCGCCTTCCCCCACCAGATGAGCGGCGGTGAAATGCAACGCACCGCCATCGCCCGGGCCCTCGTGCACCGGCCCGCCCTCCTGCTGGCGGACGAACCCACCGGCAATCTCGACTCGGAGAACGCGGCCCTCGTGCTCGAGCTGTTCCAAAAGATTGCCTCCCAGCGCCTCGTCACCCTAATAATTGTCACCCACAGCCCCGCCGCCGCCGCCGTCGCCCACCGGCAGATCGCGTTGGTCGACGGACGGCTCGCCGCCTGATCCGCCCGTCTTTTTCATGCAAAAACAACACACGCTCGCCTCGTCCGCCTCGCTCGCGGGCGTCTCGCTCCACAACGGCGAAAAGGTCACCCTCACGCTCCACCCCGCCCCCGCCGACCACGGCTTCAAGTTCCGCCGGTCCGACCTCAAGGACCAACCGACGGTCGACGCCCTTGCGGCCAATGTCCGCACCGTCGAGCGCGCCACCACGCTGGTCGAGGGCAACGTCAAGGTCCACACGGTCGAGCACGTTCTCTCCGCCCTGACCGGCCTCGGGGTGGACAACGCCATCATCGAAATGGATGCCATGGAACCGCCCATCGGGGATGGCAGCGCCGCACCCTACGTCGCGCTGGTCAAAAAAGCCGGCATCGCCGCGCAGGACGCGCCCCGCCGTTATTGCGAAATCCGCGAACCCGTCGCCATCCAGACCAACAACGGCTCGATCCTGGTCATCCTGCCCGACACGAAGTTCCGCGTCTCCTGCACCCAAGCGGGTCCGAACGGCACCTTCACCCAATACCTCAGCCTCGAGATCACGCCGGAGACTTACGAGAGGGGCATCGCCCCGGCCCGCACCTTCGTCCACTACGAGGACGTCGAGCCGCTCATGGAAAAAGGCCTGATCCGCGGCGGCAGCCTGGAGAATGCCATCGTCATCCGTGACAACTCGGTCCTGAGCAAAGAACCCCTGCGCTTCGAAGACGAATTCGTCCGCCACAAAATCCTCGATATCATCGGCGACCTCACCCTCGCCGGGCGCCCGCTGCTCGGTCACGTCGTCGCCGTGCGTCCGGGCCACGGACCCAACACCGAGCTGGCCGCCGCCATCGCCAGGCAGCACGCCATCATGATGGCCATGATCCCGCCGGCCAGACTGCCGGTCGGGGAACGCGTCCTGCCCACCACGGAGATCATGAAGATCCTGCCGCACCGGTATCCCTTCCTCATGGTCGACCGCATTGTCGCCTTCGAGGGCGACACCAAGTGCACCGGGGTCAAGTCCGTGACGATCAACGAACCCTTCTTCCAAGGGCACTTCCCCAACCATCCGGTCATGCCCGGCGTGCTGCAAATCGAAGCCATGGCCCAGGTGGCCAGCATCCTCATGATGCTCAACACGCAAAACTCCGGAAAAATCGGCTACTTCATGAGCGCGGACGAAGTCAAATTCCGCAAGCCCGTCTTCCCCGGCGACACCCTCTTCATCCATTGCGAGCTGACCCGCTCGCGCAAGACCATGGCCCGCGCCGCCTGCTCCTGCACGGTCAACGGCGAGATCGTCAGCGAAGGCAACCTCCTCTTCGGCCTCGTCTCCGAATGATCCATCCCACCGCCATCGTCGATCCCGCCGCCGAGATCGCGTCCGGCGCCCGCATCGGCCCCTACTGCGTGGTCGGACCGCAGGTCGTCATCGCCGAACACACCGAGCTCCAGCACCATGTCACCGTGATGGGTCCGACGAAAATCGGCACCGGCAACTTCTTCTTCGCCTACGCGTCCATCGGGCAAAGGACACAGGATCTCAAATACGCCGGCGAACCGACCTTCCTCGAGATCGGCGACGGCAACACTTTCCGCGAATTCTGCACCGTCAACCGCGGCACCCTTCCGGGGACCAGGACGGTCATCGGGAACGGCGGGAACTTCCTCGCCTACTCCCACATTGCCCACGACTGCATGGTGGGAAACAATGTCATATTTTCCAACAACGGCACCCTGGCCGGACACGTCGAAGTCGGCGACCACGCCGTCATCGGCGGCCTCACCGCCATCCACCAATTCTGCCGCGTCGGCCGCCACGCCATCACCGGCGGCTGTTCCAAGATCGTGCAAGACGTGCCCCCGTTTTTCATCGCCGACGGCAATCCGGCCGAGATCCGGGGCATCAACCAGGTCGGCCTGGAACGGGCCGGCTTTCCCGCCGAAACCGTTCGCGCCCTCAAGGAAGCCTACCGCATCCTTTACCGCGGCAATCTCAACGTGAAGCAGTCGGTCGAAACCATCCGCGAGGAACTTCCCGACCTCCCCGAACTGGCCGAACTCGGACGGTTCATCGAATCCAGCCAGCGCGGCATCATCCGCTGAGTTCCGCCCGTGGGCGCAAAAAAGGAGGCGGCCCAGGGGGCCGCCTCCGTGAAGTGTCTGCTTGGAGCAGGGTTAGCTCTGTGTGCCTTGTTCCGTTTTGTCTTTGGCTTTTTCGCCGCTGGCGGGACAAGACCCGCAGCCGCTGCCTCCGGCAAAAGTGGTGGTGGCAAAAGCGGCCATTGTCACGGCCGCCACAGCGATGGTCAGGAACAGTTTCATATCACGGGGTCAGACTCGCGGAATCCCCCGTATGTTCAATCTTTTTCCGCCCTTTACGGGGGCTCGGCGCCTATTTGAGGAGCGGGGCGATGACCAGGGCCACGATGGACATGACGTTGATAAGGATGTTCATCGCCGGGCCCGACGTGTCCTTGAGCGGATCCCCCACCGTGTCGCCGACCACGCAGGCCTTGTGGGCGTCGGAGTTTTTGCCGCCGTAGTGGCCGTGCTCGACAAATTTCTTGGCATTGTCCCAGGCGCCGCCGGAATTCGCGCTGAAGAGCGCGAGCAGCACGCCGCTGAGCAGCGCGCCGACCAGCATGCCGCCCAAGGTCGTGGCCCCGAGACTGAAGCCGACCACGGCCGGAGAGCCGATGGCCACGCTGGCCGGGAGGATCATGCGCTTGATCGCCGCGTCGGTGGCGATGCGCACGCAGGAAGCCGGGTCCGGCTTGCCGGTGCCCTCGAGGAGCCCGGGGATTTCGCGGAACTGGCGGCGGATTTCCTCGATCATTTCCTGCGCCGCCTCGCCCACCGCGGTCATGGAAAGCGCACTGACCAGGAACGGGATGAAGCCGCCGATGAAAATGCCCGTGAGAACCCGCGGGTCGGAGAGAAGCAATTGGAAGCCGGGGTTGTTGATCTTCACCACGTTGATGAAGGCGGCGATGATGGCCAGGGCGGCGAAGGACGCCGCACCGATGGCGAAACCTTTGCCGATCGCCGCGGTGGTGTTGCCCACCTCGTCGAGCGTGTCGGTGATGGCCCGCGTCTGCTTGCCCATGCCGGCCATTTCGGCGATGCCGCCCGCGTTGTCGGCGATCGGACCATAGGCATCGATGCTCATGGTGATGCCGATGGTGGCGAGCATGCCGACGGCGGCGATTCCCACCCCGTAGAGGCCGGCGAAGTGGCTGGCACCGAGAATGACAAAGGCCACCACAGCCAGGGGAATGACGACCGAGAACATGCCGACGGCCATGCCGCGGATCATGACCGTGGCCACCCCGGTCAGGGCGGCTTTGGCGATGGACTTCATGGGCGCCCCGCCGGTGTAGTATTCGGTGGAAAGCCCGATGGCGATGCCGCCGACCGAACCCATGAGCACGCAAAACCAGACTTTGAGGTCGACGCCGAGCTGGGTAATGACGCCGGCGGCGAGCAGGACGAAGAGGATGGCCGCCCCGATCGTGCCGGTGCGCAAGGCGCGGGCCGGCTGGCTGTTGGCCGAGAGTTTGACCAGACCGATACCGACCAGCGAGCAGATCAAGCCCGTCGCAGCGAGGGCCAGGGGCAGGAACATGAGGTTGCCGCGCGCGGCGGCAAGGGTCTCCCACTGGGCAATGGTCAGCGTGGCGGCGATGGCCATCGAGGCGATCATCGCGTTGCAGTAGGACTCGAAGAGATCCGAGCCCATGCCGGCCACGTCGCCGACGTTGTCGCCCACGTTGTCGGCGATGACCCCGGGATTGCGCGGGTCATCCTCGGGAATGCCGGATTCGACCTTGCCGACCAGATCGGCCCCGACGTCGGCCGCCTTGGTGAAGATGCCGCCGCCGATGCGGTAGAAGATGGCCACGAGGGATGCGCCCATGGCGAAACCGTGGATGACGTGCACGTCTTTCTCCGATTCGCCGAAAAAGAGGAACAACCCGCCCACGCCGAGCAGGCCCATGGAGGCCACGGTCAGTCCCATGATGGACCCGCCGAAGAACGCGGTGGTCAGCGCCGCGCCGGATCCTTTGCTGTTCGCGGCCAGCGCGGTGCGCACGTTGACGTGCGTCGCGGAATACATACCGATGAAACCGGCCAGCGAGGAGGCCGCCGCCCCGAGGAAAAAGGCCATGGATTCCCACGGATCCTTGAGGACGAGCAGTCCCCCGACGACGATGGCGAAACCGCCGATGAGGAGCAGTTCCCGGCGCATGAAGACCATGGCGCCGTCGTGGATCTGGCCGGCGATCTCGGCCACGCGACCCTCGCCACCGGGTTCGAGAACGATGCGGCGGTAAGTGATGAAAGCCACCGCGAGGCCGGCCAGGCCGAGCAGGGGGACGATGAAGTGGAGATTATCCATAAGATAGAAAGGAGATCGGTTCAGTAGCCCTTGACCGCTTGCGCGGAATGCCACCACAGCGTGTGCCCGGCCTCGAGGGCCTCCTCGGAGGGCATCGGGAAGAAGCGGAATCCCTCATGGTCACCGACAAAGACGCCGCTGCGCACCATCGAGAAGAGAATGTCCGGACGCATTCCGCGGTAGACGATTTTGGTCATCCGCTCCGGATTGTCGCGCAGGGAACGCAGGCATTCGCGCAGGTGCTCGACATTCTGGTAGGGCAAGCTGCCGTCGAGTTGGATATCCGTGTCGGAGGCAAGACTGCCCAAGCGGAGGTCGATGAAGGCAAGACGGGGAAGCGTGACCATCTTGTCGGGTGCCGTGACTTGCCGGCAAAACGCGTGCGGTCCGAGGCGGCTGGCCACCCGCGGGTAAACCGGACCGAGTTCCTGGTAGAGGAAAAAATTCTCGTGTCCGTCCCCGCCCCAATCAGCCGGGTCGAGACCGAGGGTCAACCCCGACGGCGTGGTCAGGTGGACCTTGCGCAGGGCCTCGAGCGGCACGCGCGGAAGAACATTGAAGACCGCCATGTAGACCGACCGGCGGGGCGAACCGTCACGGTGGGGCTTGCAGCGGGCCCGGGCTTCATCCATGCGGAATCCGGAGAGGTCCGCCGACTGGTCGACCTCGAAAAACACCGCCGGACCCTCGATCTGGCGCTTCGAGCCCGTGGCCAGATAGGCGCCGAATTTGTCCGGCGTCAATTGCGAGAGGATCAGCGCCTCGGGGATGAGGGAAAGATAAAGATGAGTTTCCATGGGGGGATACTCGGACGAGGTTAACGGCAGTGCGACCCGCGTGGCAAAGCACAAAAAAATCACATCCCCCACCCGGCGGAATGCGCCGTGCGCTGCAACCCGCGGCGGCGGTGGTAGGCGGAGGTATCGGGCGAGAGCATTTGTCCGACGGTGGCGGCAGACCAGTCCTCGCGCCCGATCATACGGCGCAAAGCAACCAGGCACGCCACCGCATCAAAGAGCGCATCATGCCAATCGAGCGAGGGACACAGGGCGCGCACTTCCGCTTCCGCACCGAGGGCGGAGATCACTTCGCCCAGCGAGTGACCCGGCAACTCCGGCAGCGCGGCACGGGCCATCGTGAGGGTATCGACCCAAGGGCCGAAGCCGTGCAGAGGAAAGCCGCGGAGAAAGCGCTTCTCCGTGCCCGCACCGTGCGCGACCACGACGGCACCGCCGAGACGCCGCTTGAACTCCGGCCAAAGGGCGGACAGCGCCGGGGCATGGCGCACCTCGTGGTCGCCGATGCCATGGACGGCGCGCGCGGCCCGGGTAATCCGCACCGGCGCGTGCACGTAGCTGCGGAACAAGTCCGTGATCCGACCCGCACGCCAGACCGCCATCCCGACCTGCACCGGTTCGTCGGTGCGCCCGGGGGCCGCGCCGGCACTCTCGAAATCCAAGGCCGCCCACGCCGCTTCCCGCACCGGCGTGTCGAGCAGACTCATCGCACCGCGCCCCGGACGTCGCCACGCATCTTCCGCTCGCTGGCCGCCGCCGCACGGAGCAGTTTCTCGGTCGTGGGCCAGTCGAGGCAGCCGTCGGTCACCGACACGCCGTAGCGCAGCTTTTTGCGGTCACGGCCGACCGGCTGGTTGCCTTCCTCCAAGTAGCTTTCAAGCATGGCGCCGATGACCGAGGTGCGGCCGCGGCGGCGCTGGTCGAGCACGTTGCGCCAGACCACGGCCTGACGGCGCGGATTCTTGGCGGAATTCGCGTGGCTGCAGTCGATCATGAAACCGGGTTGGAGTCCGGCCTCGCGCAGACGGCGCTCGGTATCGGCCGTGTGGCGCGATTTGTAATTTCCGCCCTCGCGGCCGCCGCGCAAGACAATGTGGCTGTCGGGATTCCCCGCGGTGGCGACGACCGACGTGCAGCCGTCCTGGTCGATGCCGAGGAAACTGTGGGGCGAGCGGGCGGACAAAAGGGCATCGAGCGCGGTTTGGATGCTGCCGTCCGTGCTGTTCTTGAAGCCGACCGGCATGGAAAGACCGCTGGCCATCTCGCGGTGGGTTTGCGACTCGGTGGTGCGTGCGCCGATGGCGGCCCAGCTCACCGCATCGGCAAGGTATTGCGGCACGATCGGGTCGAGAAACTCGGTGCCGGTGGGCAAGCCGAGCGACGTGATCTCGAGGAGGATGCGGCGCGCGAGGCGCAGTCCGGCTTCGAGATCGCACGTGTCGTCCATGCGCGGGTCGTTGACCAAGCCCTTCCAACCGACGGTCGTCCGCGGCTTCTCGAAGTAGACGCGCATGAAAATACAAACGGCATCGGCCAGTTCCTCCCGCAGCGCGGCGAGACGACGCGCGTAGTCCAGTGCCCCTTCCGGGTCGTGGATCGAGCACGGGCCCACGATGGCCAGCAGGCGCGTGTCGCGGCCGTGCAGGATGGCCTGCGCTTCGGCCCGGCCCCCGGCGATGGTGGCCAGCGAGGCGGCGCGGACCGGAGATTCTTTCTTGATGGCCTTGGGCGCAACGAGGCGGGCGAGGCGGCGGACCCGCGTGTTTTCGAGCGGACGGCTGGGCTTTCGGGACGGCATGGCGGAGTAGGCGGGTGGACCGGGCATTAAGCCCCAGAAACCGGTGCGGCGCAATTCGCGACTTGTGCAAAGGCTTTGCGCCCGATCGGCGGGAAGGTAATTTCAGTGCATGCCCGTCCTCGACACGTCACCTCCCGCCGGATTGAGCCGCCGGCTCGAAGGGACCTTGCGCAATTTTTACCGCGCGCGGCGGGCCGGCGAATCGCTCCTGCGGCGGGCCCTGCGGCGCCCCCGCACCGTGGCCGAAGGCCCCAATTTGCTGCCCCTGCTCATCAAGGTGCTCGCCGGTTTCGCCAAGGTCGACGGTGAACTCCTCGAGGAAGAAATCGACTCCAGCCTCGGCTTCCTGCGCTACGACTACCCGGAAGCGGTCTACTCGGAACTGCGCCAGTTGTTCCGTCAGGCCCTGCAGGAAAAGACCGACCTTGCCGCCATGGCCCGGGAGCTGCGCGGAAAATTGAGCGAGGACCGGAAAATCCTGCTGGGGGTCCAGCTTTACGATCTGGTGCACCGGGCGGGCATGAACACCGACAACATGGCCGCCTATTACGAGTTCATGGAGCAACTCGGCACGGCCGCGCAGGCCATCGATATCGTCTACCAGCTGAACAGCGACGCGCCCTTGCCCCGCGGCGAATTTTTCGAGTCCGACTCCTCCCCGCTCGAAGTCATCACGTTCGGATCCTCCGCCGAGGCCGATGTGCGGCTGCGCGAGTTGACCGGCGACAACCGGCTCGCCGCCTACCGCCACGGCGACCTGCTTCTGGTCAAGAACCTCTGCGACCACCCTGTCTCTGTGCAGGGGCGCGCCCTGCGGCCGAGGGAGTTCTCGCGGGTCTATCCCGGACAGCGCCTCGTGGTGGACGAAAAAGTCCTGACCCACCAGGACCTCGTCTTCTATTTCAACGCGAAGAAAAACGTCTCGCTTGCCCACATCTTCGTCACGGTGACGAAGGACAACGAGATCCAGCTGGAGAAAAGCCGCACGCGCGACAGCTCGCTCGAGGTGCGTTTCGGGCTGCGGATCCTCGTCATCGCCCTGCATGACGTGCCCGCGTCGCTCAACGGATTCCGCCTCGCGGCCGGCGCCCGCGTCGAGGCCAACCTCGAGGAAAAGATCGTTTTCGACAATGACACGGAACTTTCGCTCAGCGACCTGCGCCGCCACGCGCGGTCCTACGGCGGCCGCTTCCATCTCAAGCAGTCCAAGACAACCTACCTCGTCTCGAACAATCCGTCGTTGCTCGACGAGGATGACATCCTGCTCGCTCCGGGCGGCGGAGGCGACGTTCTCCTCCGCATCTTCTGCGACTTCGACCAGCTGGTCGGACGTCTTGAGGTGCTGAAGAGCGACCATCCCGTGCTGGTCGGCGAAACCCCCGTGCGCAACGAAAGCGCACTGCGCGACGGCGACATGATCCAGATCGACGGCAACCAGGCGCTGCGCTGCAATTTTTCCGAGCGCCTGCTCGAGGAGGAACGCAATGTCATCCACCACCTCGACGTGCGCGACCTCGTCTGCCGCTTCAAGGGCGGCGCGGTCGGTGTGGACGGCGTCAGCTTCTCCGCCACCCGCGGCGAGATGATCTGCGTGATGGGCGCCAGCGGCAGCGGCAAGAGCAGCCTTTTGCGCGCGCTCGCCGGCCAGTTCCCCCCCGTGCGCGGCGAAGTGCTGCTCAACGGCATGTCGCTCTACGAGAACTTCGAAAGCCTCAAGCAATACGTGACCTACATCCCGCAGTTCGACGCCTTCGACGAGCATCTGACCATCGGGGAGAACCTCGACTTCGCCGCGGCCATCCGCTCGCCCTACCTCTCGCGGCGCGAGCGGCGCCGGCGCATCGACGGCAAACTGGCCGAACTCGGACTCAACGAGCGGCGCGACAGCGTGGTCGGGGCCACGCACAAGAAAACCCTGAGCGGCGGCGAGCGAAAGAGGCTCAACATCGGCCTCGATATGATCGGGTCGGCCGACATCTACCTCTTCGACGAGCCGACCTCGGGACTGTCCTCCAAGGACTCCGAACACGTCATGGAGATCATCCGGGCCATGGCGCACAACAAGATCGTCATTGTCACCATCCACCAGCCGAGTTCGAAAATTTTCCAGATGTTCAACAAGGCCATGTTGCTCGACCGCGGCGGACGCATGGTTTTCTTCGGTCCGCCGCGGGAAATGCTGTCCTACTTCGCCGAAGCGGAGCACCACCAGCATTTCGGCACACCGCTGGGCGGTTGTCCGGCTTGCGGCACGACGCGTCCGGAGTTCGTCTTCGACGTCCTCGAGACCCCGCTGCGCGACCTCGGCGGCGACGTGATCTACGAGGAGAACGACCGCGGGCAGCTCGTGCCCGTCCGGCGCTACTCGCCCGATTTCTGGCGGGACAAATACGAGGCCTGGCGCCTGATGCGCGATGTGCGTCAACCCGGGACCGAGCCACCCGCGCCCGAGCCCCAGGACGCGCCGACAGAACCGCGGCGCCGTTGGGGCGCATCGGTCCGCGAGGAATTCCTCCAATTCCGCACCCTGCTGGCCCGCGCTTTCATCAGCAAGCTTCGCCACAAGGGAAACCTCGCCACCACCATGATCGCCGCCCCTGCGCTCGCCGCCCTCATCGGCGCGGTCCTGCGCTACTCGGAGGAAGGCACTTACGACTTCGCGTCATCGTTCCACATCCCGACCTACCTCTTCCTCTCGCTCGTCGTGGCCATGTTCCTCGGCCTGACCAACAGCGTGGACGACATCATCCGCGACCGGCCCGTGCTGCAACGCGAGCGCAACCTCAATGTCCGCCTCGGATGGTATATCCTCGCCAAGGTCCTCACGCTTTCGCTCTTCGCCGTCGTCCAGTGCATCCTCTTCATCCTCATCGGCAACTGGATCCTCGAGGTCCGCGGCATGTTCTGGATTTTCCTTCTGGCCATGGTCCTGACCGCGGTGAGCGGCATCGCCATCGGCCTGCTCATCTCGAGTCTGGTCAGCGAGAGCAAGACGGCGGTCAACATCATCCCTGTCGTGCTCATCCCGCAGATCATCCTCGGCGGCGCGCTGATCAAATACGAAGAGATGAACAAGAACCTCGATTTCGTCTACTCGGTCAGCCGCTGGTTTTCCGAACACCCCGACGCCGGCCGCCCCCGCAGCGACCTGCAGGTGCCGCTCATCTGCGAATTCATGCCCATGCGCTGGTCCTACGAAGCCCTCGTGTACGCGCAGGCCAAATACAACCCGCTGACCGGACGCCAAGACCGCATCCAGCAGCAGATCAACGCCCTTCAAATTGACATTGAATTGCGCCGTCAGGC
>CAZEYV010000003.1:0-26385 GCA_964516705.1 uncultured Chthoniobacter sp. | reverse complement strand
TGAAGTTTGCCGGGCCGACTTTGTGGCCGCCTTGCGCCAAAGCCCGAATGAAATCGAACTGGTCATGACATCATGAGTATCGTGAAAAAGAGGCACGTTGCGTGCGCTTCGCTCGCGATTCTCCTCCTCGCGGGGGGACGCTCGGTAGCCGTCACGGGGAATACGGTCAACGATTTTCTCGAGGAGCTCTCCCGCCGGAGCTTTGATTTTCTCTGGCGTGCGGCCGACCCGCAAACGGGGTTGGTCTCGGACCGGGGCAAAGCCGACGGATCCGGCTACGGCGATGTGGCCAGCCTTGCCTCGACAGGTTTCGCCTTGGCAGCGCTCCCGGGGGCGGTCGAGCGCGGTTGGATCGGGCGGGAGGCGGCGGAGGAGCGCGCACGCATCACGCTGAAGAGTGCGTTGGAGACGGTTCCGCATGAGAGGGGGTTTCTCGTGCACTTCGTCGACAAACGCACGGCTGAACGGGTATGGCAAAGTGAGTATTCTCCGATCGACACGGCACTCTTCGTGGCTGGTGCCTTGGCGGTGCGGTCCTATTTCGGGGGCGATACGGGCGAACTGGCCACGCAGGTTTACGAGCGCATCGATTGGCCCTGGATGATGGATGGCGGCCAGACGCTGCGGCTTGCGTGGAAACCGGAGGAAGGATTCTCCCGTTGGCGGTGGGATCAATATTCGGAAGCCATGGTTATGTTCCTGCTCGCACTGGGCTCGGAAACGCATCCGCTGCCGCCCGAAAGCTGGAATGCGTGGCGACGTATCCCGGTGGAACATTTTTCGGGATTCACTTACGCCACCATTCCGCCACTCTTCATCCACCAGTTTTCCCACGCTTTCGTCGATTTTTCCGGGAGACGCGATGCTCATGCCGATTACTGGTTAAATTCAAAATTAGCCACCTTGGCCCAGCGTGATTTCTGCGCCTCGCTGCAGGACGAATTCCCCGCGTGGGGTCCCGATATGTGGGGACTGACGGCCTCCGATCACATCGACGGCTACCACGCCTGGGGCGGTCCGCCCATTGATCCGAATTACCCGCTCGACGGTTCGCTGGTTCCTTGCGCACCGGCCGGGTCTCTGCCGTTCGCGCCGGAGGAATGCACCCTTGTCCTGCGAAACATGAAAGAGCGTTACGGCGACCGGATTTGGAGGACGCACGGCTTTGTCGATGCCTTCAATCCCCAGACTGGATGGACCAATCCCGATGTCATCGGCATTGATGTGGGGATCACCACGCTCATGATCCAAAATCTGCAGGACGGCACCGTGTGGCGGCATCTGATGGCGGCTCCGGAATTGCAGAGAGCGATGGCCCTCGCCGGTCTCCTGCGCACCGAACCTGCGGGCGAGAACGAGAAAAAGACGGCGGAGCAGTTGTCCCGCGAGCTGTGGCCCGAGGCGAAGCTCGCGGGCGAGACGGCGCAAGACGAGGCCTTGGCGCTGGGCGCAGTGTTGGCGGGCATGGAGCTGGGCCTGGCGTCACGGGACGAGGCTACCGAGTTGGCTGCCGAGAGTTTGGCTCGCTTGGCCGGTGCCGACGCTGATGAGGATGCAGCCGGGCAGGTCATGGCTGCGTTGCTCGCCACCGAAGCGGTTTTTCCCGAAATGGAGAAGCTGCCGGAGTTGATGGCCCGCTGGTCGGCGGTGAATCCCCCGTCTCCTACTGTTGCTGCGACTGACCGCTTGCAGAAATTTCTTCGCATCGGGCTGGGGCTCGACGCGCCGGAGTCATGGGCGGCGATGGAACGATCCGTGGTGAAATCTGGTCCGGTTTCGAGTCTGGCTCCCGCCGACTTCCGTCGGCAAGCGATCCCGGGACTCTGGCTGGACGAAAGCGGAACCGTGGCTTCGGCCTCGGCTTCCAACCTCGCGTGGGCGGCCGTCATGGCCGATGGCAACGACCGGCTGTTGGCCGCTCGTTTCTTTCCGCGCGAAGTCATGGCCAAAGACGGGCCTTTGCCGGAGGACCCCCGCCTACGCCGCATGGTTTTCATCGAAGCAGCCAACCTCGCGGGCAACGGAGGTCTGCGAGCGATATTGGCACGTCATCCCGCGGTACAAAAGGCCAAGTCGCTCATCCCGGAGTTCACCGCTCCGCCTTTCGGACAGCGAATCTCGCTTTTCGATCTGTCCGCTCTCCGCGCGGTGGATTTGAATGGAGGCTTTGATCCACTATGAAGAAATCATCCGCTTCCAATCCGAGCCAGCGCTCGTCATTGACCGCCATTGCCAAACTTGCCGGCGTCTCCACGGCCACCGTCTCGCGCGCTTTGAACGGTCATCCCAACGTCCGCGAGGAAACGTGCCTTCGGATTGAACGTATCGCTGACGAGCGGGGTTACCTTCCCAGCGCTGCGGCGCGCAGTCTCTCCAGAAGCAAGAACGACATCATCGGTTTCATCCTTCCGCAAGTTGAAAGCGGTTTTTACGCCAGTTTGCTGGCCGGAATCGACGAGGCTTCGCGGGCGCGCGGCTACCATCTCATCACGGCACTTTCGCATGGTGATCACCGTGAACTTCATCCGGGCATCCGCCTGTTGCGCGAGCGCCGAATCGACGGGCTGCTGCTGCTCGAACCTTCCATCGACCGCCACGACATCGCCCGCGTGAAGTCCGCCCACATGCCCTTCGTCCTGTTGCAGCGCCCCCCCGTCGGGGATCTGCCGACCGTTCGCATCGACGATGAGGGAGGTGGCTACCTGATGGGGCGCCACCTTTTCGAATGCGGTGCGAAGCGTGTGTTGGTGGCGGCGGGGCCCAAATACAGCGCGGACTCCCAAGGCCGCTTGGCCGGATTTCGCCGCGCCTTGGCAGAGAGTAACGGCCGGCTCGAGGCCTGCACAGTGGTGCATACTTCCTTCCGTCCGGAGGAGGCGTTGCCTTTGCTGCTGCCTTACTTCCGAGGCAACTGCCCGCCGGATACTCTTTTTTGTCTGAACGACGCTACGGCTCTGGCCATGTTGCGGGCCCTCAGTCTGCAGGGCCTGCGGGTACCAGAGGACGTGCGGGTCGCCGGCTTCGACGGCATCGAGGCAGCCGATTACGCGCAGTTGACCACCGTGGCGACGCCCTTGCGAGAGGTCGGGCGGGTGGCGACGGGCATGCTCTGTGATTTGATCGAGGGCAACCCGGTGTCCGAGTCGAACATCGTGCTTCCGACGGTGCTTTGTCCGCGCCACTCGACGACCGGCCACCTTCGCGTGCTGGCCAGCGTGGCATGAGCCGCGCGGACCACCCGCGCCTGCCGCTGAGGCAGAAGGCCGGCTTTGGTTTCGGTGCACTGGTCACCATCGTGGCGACCACCGCTTTCGCCAATATGGCGAATTTGTTTTTCAATCTGGAACTCAAGGTCGATCCCGTGCTCATCGGCCTCGCCATGGCAGTGCCGCGGTTGTGGGACGGCATCACGGATCCGTTGATGGGGGTCATTTCGGACAACACGCGGCTGCGGTGGGGACGACGTATTCCCTATGTTATGGCAGGCGGCGTTCTCGTAGGGCTTGTGTTTGCGCTGGTGTGGTGGGTTCCCGTGGGATGGAGCACCAACGCGGTCTTCATCTGGTTCTTGGTGCTGTCGCTCGTCTTCTACACGGCCCTGACGATTTTTGCGGTGCCGCACGGAGCCCTCGGTTTGGAACTCACGCCCGATTACGACGAGCGCACCAAAGTGCAGGCTTACGGCAGCTTTTTCGGCAATGTGGCGGCCTTGGCCACCCCGTGGTTCTACAAGATCGCCAACCTGCCCTACTTCGGTTCGATCGTCGAGGGGGTGCGCTGGACAGGAGTGGCCGTCGGCTCGGTCCTCGCCCTCTCCGCGGTGCTCTGTGCGCTGATGTGCACCGAACCCAACCGGCGGCATGCCCAGCTGCAACCGCGCGAAAAATTCTGGCACAGCTTCGTCACCACCTGCCGTAACCCAGTCTTCGTCCGGTTGCTGGCCGTGGTGGTGATGGTCACGATTGGCTTCCACCTTGTGGCCGGTTTCAACAATTACATCACGATCTTCTACCTCTACAACGGCGACAAATCCGCAGCAGCAACCTTGTTGGGCGTCGGCGGCACGGTGTGGGCATTGACTGCGATCCTCGCCGTCTTCCCCATGACCCTGCTCAGTCGGCGGTTAGGCAAGGCCCGGACCACGCAATTGTTCCTCGTCATCATGGGCGTGGGAAACTTGCTCAAGATCGTGTGCTACAACCCGGAGATGCCGTATCTTGTTTTGTTTCCGACCGTGATGCTCTCCTTCGGCATGCTGGTACTATATTCGTTGATGGGGGCCATGGCGGCGGATATCTGCGACGAGGATGAATTGCACACAGGCCTGCGGCGCGAAGGAAGTTACTCCGCCGTTTATGGTTGGTGGTCCAAAATCGGCATGTCACTCGCGGCGATTGCTTCCGGTTACCTGCTCAATGCCACGGCGTTCAATGCCAATCTGCCCCAACAAAGTGCGGACACGATGTTCCGCCTGCGCGCTCTCGAGATCGCTTTGCCTGCCATGCTTTGCTTCTTGGGGGCTTATCTGTTGGGACGCTACCCCCTGACTCCCCAGCGTGCCCGCCGCAATCAAGCGGAACTCCGGAAACGCTTGGCTGCCAAAGGCGACAACGTAGGGGGTTGGTGAGGACGACTGATCAAGGAGCTGTTTGTGTCGTAATTATCTAATTACGAGTATATAACGATTTTTCATTAGTCGCCGTAAATCGCCTTGCGAAATCGCTTGCGTCATTTATGCAAGCGTTTACATTTTCCACCATGAGACTGTGTGCCCCCCGCACGGCTGGATTTGTTGCGTGCTTGTATTTCGTAGCCGCGACCGATGCCTTTGCAGACACCGTCGTTGGCCAAGCGATATTGAATCCGTTTTTTACCGGCAACGATTACAGCGGTTGGACGCTCAACGCGCCGTGGCGCAATGACGGGGGCAACGACCGTTTGGTCTTCGACATTGAGGGCTCTAATCCAATGGGCTTTCCGACGGCGATCGGGCAAGGCGTGGATCTGATGACCCAGTCGGCCATCACCAACGCGGCCGGCGGCTACAGCGCGCTGGGGGCCAGGCTCATGGACTTCAACTTCGGCGCCTCGGATCCGTTTGTGGCCGTGTTCGGCAGCAACACCAACAACGGGATCTACAAGTTGTTTTTCGAGGTCGATGTGCTGACCTCCTCCGGTCTCTACCGGGCCAAGAGTCAAGAACTCGACACCCCGCAAAACTTGTCCGGAGCGCTGGATTTGAATTTTTCCTGGCTGACGGGCGGATCCTTTCTCGGCGATTTGGCGGTCAACGGCGGCACGCTCCTGAGCGGGATCAGCAGCATCACCTACAATGCTTTCATGTTCGTCGATACCCCGGCTTCGGGCGGCACGGCTTTTTTCACGTTGGACAACATGTCGCTGGAGTATGTCGTCGATACGTTGCCGGTGGCCAAATGGACCGGCGGCAGCGGGGAGTGGACCACGGGTTTTTCGCCCGCGTTTTACCAGGAGGCACCGGTGGAGTTCTCCGGTGCCGGCGGCAACGTCACCAACAACGTGGCCACGAATGGCACGGCAGTCGGCGCCATGACCTTCGCTTCCGGGGCTGGATCCTACACGCTGACCGCAGCCAGTGGAGCATCCGGGGAGTCGACCAACAACCCGCTCATCGTCGCCGGCAACATCCTCAACAACTCGACCGCCACCCAGACTCTCGGGCGCGCCGTCCAGCTCGCCACCAACGGACCGGTAGATACGGCAGTAGGTAATATCGTTGCCGCCGGCTCCATCTCGGGCTCCGTCGGCTTGATCAAGCAAGGTGCCCAGACGCTCGTGCTTTCCGCCAGCAACTCCTTGTCCGGAGGTGTGCAAGTGCTGGCGGGAACACTGGAGTTGGCTGGCGCCGGCGGGAACAAGGCCGGAGGCAATGTCTCGACCGTTTCGGTTGCTACAGGTGCGACATTACTCGTTTCCCAAAGCAGCCAGTTCAACAATGCCCCCGCGATCACACTCTCCGGCGGCACTGTCAGCCGGGGTGCCGGCGTCAGCGAGGTATTCAGTAGCCTGAACGTCATCGCCGCTTCATTCCTCGACTTCGGCACGGGAGCAGCGGGAAGTATCACGGCCGGAAACTACACGAAGAGCGCCATTTTGACGTTGAACAACTTCTTCCCGGGCAACTCCTTCACTTTCACCTCGGATGCGTTCGCCCCTCCCGATGTGGGCGATTACTTTGCCTTCACAGGGGACTTCGCTGGCTACAGTTTTAGCAACAGCGGCAGCACTTTCACCATTACGGCCATTCCGGAGCCCTCCGCGCTTGTCGTGGCGGCAGGGCTAGTCGCCATCCTCATCCTGCCCATCTTGCCGCGTTTTTTTCAACAGGCAGCAGGGTTTCGACGGCTCCGCAACGCCAACCGTTCCTCTTGACTCCCCGCTCGCCTCGCAAGCGCTGGCATAGCCGTTCGGACTTACTCCGCTCAAGTTAATGCTCGTTGCACCACTAAACACCCGCGATTCCACGACTTCGTCGAATATATCAGCTCTCCCGAACCGTGTTGGCGCCTCCGGTCTTCCGACTTTGGAAGCTGTGCCAATGCGGGTCAGGGAGATAGCCACGCTTCGCGGCCTGGCATTTGCAATCGCCGCGACGCATGCGAGCGAAGGGCTCTGGATCTCTTGCGAGACGAGCGCAACTGTGGTCGCAAAACACTCGACGAAATCACACGTTGGATGCAGCAAGGCGAAGCATCCAAAGGCATGCTCATGGCTTGTGTCCGAGAGTAAAAGGGCGGGTGTGATCGGTAGGATGTTTGCGGACGGCGGGGACAGCCGTCCCTATCAGAGAAAACGAGGCGAACGGCGGCGGGGACGCTGCCGCGATAATGGTTACCGCTCGCGGTAGGTGATCCGCGCCTTGCTCAGGTCGTAGGGCGAGATTTCCATCTGCACTTTGTCGCCCGGGACGATGCGGACGAAGTGCTTGCGCATCTTGCCGCCGATGTGGGCCAGGACGACTTTGTCGTTGGCCAGTTTGACGCGGAACATCGTGCCGGGAAGCACTTCGACGACGACGCCTTCGGCGGGGATGGATTCTTCTTTGGCCATGCGGTCAGGCAGTCAAGCCGCTGGGCGGCTCGAAATCAACCCACTTGACCAAAGAAGCCAAAGACGCCACCCCGCCGTTGTGCCATGTCCAGGGGGGATCTTGCATGCGTCCGACCGGACAAATCCGCGAGGGTCGTAGGGCGGCGAAGCGGCCGGCCAGTTCCTCGGTGCAGGGGAAAAGTCCGACGGCGCCGACATGACCGGCGGCCGGGCCCATCGCCTCGGCCAGATTCTCCGGCAGTGGTTTGACGAAGATCACCCGGTTGAGCGGGGAGGCGGTGAACCAGGCGTCCTCCTCGTAGATGACCGTCCAATCGAGGTCGCCGCCGCCCTCCCAGAGTGCCGCGCGCAAATCGCCCGCGGCGCGGAAGCGGTAAGCGGCGCGCAGGTTGGCGATATCCGCTTTTTCTTCCACCGTGAGCAGACCGCGGGGGTGAGTGCGGTTGAAGTCCTCCATGGCCAAGGCGAGATGTTCCGCATAGGCACGCGCGAAGCCCGGGCGGCTTTCCCGCACGTAAAAAGCCTGCGGCGAAAGACAGCCCTGCTGGTCGAAGAGCGACGCATCGCGCGCCGCGCCGGCGCAGGATGCGAATTCCGGATCGTCCCACACGATGCCGAGACTCGCTTTGTGCCCGTGGCCGATGAAAATTTTTCCGGCCAGCGTCCGCGCGCGCAGGACGGAGATGGTTTCGTCGGACCCGTAGACGACCACGGCATCAACCGAGGACAGCCAGGTATCGGGCAAGTCTCTCGAGCATTCGGCCAGGGCCTGCATGCTTTTCGGCAAGCGCGAGAGGAATCCGTCCACCTCGGCGAGGCCGTTGCGCGGCAGCTTGAGCAGGTTGTGACTTCCCAGCAGGAGGCCGCCGATGAGGGTTTGCAGCGCGGCGTGCGGCGTGTTTCCGCTGACCACATGGAGGATGCTGGCCGGCGCAAGGGCTTTGGTCCGCACCATGCCGTAGGGAATCCATTGATCCAAAGCCCCGGCGGAACCCAACTCGGCCTCGACCCACGCGAGCAAGTCCGCGGCCGAGGTGGGACCGAGCAGCGCGCGGAACGGTTCCGCGGCGACTGCGAGGGCGTGGGCTCTTTCGGTCGTTGTCATCGTCCCAACCATTCGTCCGCGGCCCGGGAACAACCGCGCGGCAGGGCCGCGGGATCGCGTCCGAGCAGTTCAAAACCATCGTCGCGCCTGATGGCCAGGTCCTGCGTGCGGATGCCGGTGACCGACCCGACATTGGCCGCGTCATAAACGAGCAGGATTCCGGTCTCGCCCTCCCCGACCTCCTGCAGAGTGACAGGATCGGCCACGACGGCGCGGGCCCACGGCGGTCCGTGGTGCCGGCCGTGCGAACCGCGCGCGTAGAATTGGGAGCTGAGCTCGGTCATGCCGTATTCGTTGATGATGTCCTCCGGCGCGATGCCGAGTCCCTGCGAGATTCTTCCGTAAAGATCCGCGCGCGCGATGTCGCGCCCGCTGCCTTTGTAACCGCCGGTCTCCATGGCCGTCGAGCCGGGCGGAAGGACAAGCTGTCCGGTCCCCAGTTGCTCGCAGAGATGGAGGAACCCGAGCGCGGTGCCGAGCAGGCAGACGGGCGTGGTGACGTTGCGCAACCGGTCGAGGTCGATCTCCCCACCGGACGCGATGAAAGCTTCGCGCGGGGCAAGGGTGGCCAGCATATGGCTGAGCGAGGAATGCGGGGCTTCGTCCGGATGCGGCGCGATGACCAGAAACGGTCCAGGTGGCAGCCCGGCGTGGCGCCATCCCTCGCGCACCGCCGCCTCGTAGACGCCGAGCGTGCGGAAATGGTGCTGGCCGAATCCCTCGCCCGTGGTGCCGCTCGTGCGGAAGGTTTTGATCGTCTCCTCCGCGGCAAAACTGCGCAGGTCGGCATGCTTGAAGGCGTCCTGCGGGACGCAGGGGATTTGCCGCCAGTCGCCGACCAGCTCCGGCACGCCCAGATTCCGGCAATAGGCACGGTAAGCTGCGTTGCGGCGAAAGTGGAAAGCGTGCAATTCCGTCAGCACCTCCCCGGCGGAGCGCGTGTCGGGCTGCCGGATCCAGGCCAGGAGCATGGTCTCGAGCGGGTGAGCGGTCATGGCGGACATCTTGCCATCGGGGCGCCCGGCGGGAACGCAATTTTGGCCTCGCGCCGCAGCATGCGCCGGGGGCAATTTTAGCGCGGTGAAACCCGCCTGGAGAGCATGGACCGCCACATTGGGCGCGTGGCTGGCGGTCTCCGGTCCGCTCCCGGCGCAAGCCGATGCGCCCGAGGCGGGCACGGCGCGGGATGTCATCATCCAGGCGGACCGGGCCTACAACGAAAAGCGCTACCCCGACGCGGTCGCCGGGTATGAGGGCTTTCTCCGCGACTTCGGCAGCTCGCCGGAAGCCGCGCCGGATCTGCCGCACGTGCGTTACAACTACGCGGCCGCTTTGATGCAGGCGCAGAAGTTCGACGACGCAGTGGACGCCATCGGGGAAGCACAACTGCTCGAGAAAATCACGCCGGACAAGCGGGAGAACCTGGCCTTCTGGCGCGGGGTGGCCCTCATGCAGGTGGGCAACCACGAACAGGCCGGCGCGGCCTTGGAGGAATTCCTCACGAGTTTCCCCGGGTCCCGGCGGCGCCAGGACGCGGCCTTGCTTGCGGCGACCTCGCTGATGGTGCGGGGCAAGACGGGGGAAGCAGCCAGCGCTTTCGAAGCGATCCGTTCCGACATGGACAGTCCCCACCGCGGCCGTGCCGCCGTGCTCGGGTTGCACACCCTGATCGAGACCGGCCAGGACGACGCCGCGCTCGAATTGCTTGCGGCGGAGGCGCCCCGGCAAGACCGCATGACACAGATCGCCACCTTCCAGACGCTGGCCATGACCTTGGGTGAAAAATTCCTCGAGGACGGCAAGCCGCGCGAGGCCATCCGCGCCTTCCAGGCGATCTGGCCCCGCGAGCGGCTGATCGCGCACCAGGAGAGACGTCTGGCCGAAACAAGGGAAGAGCTGGCCGGTCTCGAGGCGGCGCCGGGCGCGGATACCTTCGCCCGGGCGCAGGCGCGCCAAGTGGCGCGCGAGACCGAGGCGGAACTGGCCAGGCTCGGAAAAATTCCCTCGTTCGATCCTTCCGTTCGCTTCCGCCTGGCCGGCGCTTTCCACCAGCAAGACCGCTTCCGGGAGTGCGCGCTCCTGCTCGACGACATGCTGCGCAAGATGGAGACCGACCCGCTGGTCGAAGAGGCCTCCCTGACCACCCTGCAAAGCTGGATGGCCATCGAGCGCTACGACAAAGCGGCGGAGACCGCCGAACTTTTCGCCGCGCGATTTCCCGAGTCCGGGCAGCTTCCGCTCGTCCTCTATCTGCAGGGCATGGCGGAGCAGAAGGGCGACGACCACGAGGCGGCGCTGGCCACTTTCAGCAAAGTGCTGGAGAGATTCCCGAAGTCCGAACAGGCCCCCCACGCTTTCTTCATGAAGGGCTTCACTCTCCTCCTGGCCGAGCGCAACGACGAGGCGGCTGCGCTTTTCGAGGAGTTCGGGGGGAAGTATCCGGATCACGACCTCGGCGAGCCGGCGGCTTACTGGCGGGGTTCGGCGCTGGCCTTCGCCAAGAAGTTTCCCGAAGCGCGCGAGGTGCTCGCGGCCATCCCCGGTCGGTATCCCAAGGGCGTGCTGCACGGCCCGGCCGCTTTCCGCCACGCTTACTGCGCGCAATCCATGCGTGACTACGGGATCGCGGAGGAGGAACTTGCCGCATACCTCGAACAATACCCGGACTGCGAGGAGAACGCGGAAGCGCGTATCCTGCTCGGTGATGCCCTGCTGGCGCAGGCGAAATCGGACGAAGGCAAAAAACTTTATGCCAGTGTGCCCGAAGATGCCGGACGATTCCACGAGGAGGCGCAATTCAAACTGGCCAAGGTTTTGAAGCTCGAGGAGGACAACGTGGCATTGCGCGATGTGATGCGGACTTACCTCGCGCAGTATCCGCACAGTCCGCGCGCCGCCGAGGCGCTCTTCCTCATCGGCACGTCCTGGCGTCAGGAGGACCAGACCGAAAAAGCAAAGGAGGAATACCGGGCGGCGATCGGAAAGTTCGGCAACGATCCCGAAGCCCATGCGGTGGAGGATTTGTTTCTCGGTCTGGGCCGGCTCTACCAAGGCGATCAGGAAAAACTCGATCACCTGTCCGAATTGCGCGCCATGCGGTCGGCGGCGGAAGCCGGGCAGCAGGAGGTTCTGGCCGTGCGCACGATCTGGGCGCTGTCCCAGGCGGTGAAAAAATCCGACCCGGAGCTTTCGCAGGCCCTGCTGCGCGAGGCTTCGGTGCTCGTCGACCCGGCGGTGACCGGTTCCGTGGTGCTGGCGGACTGCGCCGCGTCGCAATTGCTCGCGGCGGCGGCCGAGAGCGATCCGGCCGAGGCGGCGCGCCGCCGCGAAAAGGGCGCCGGTCTATACCGTGATCTGCTCAAATGGCACCCGCGCGCTCCCCAGAAAGACCGGGCACTCGGGGCCTTGGCCGGACTCGCGCTCGAGCAGAAGGATACCCAGACCGCCCTCGACTACTACGCGCGCCTCGAGCGGGATACGCCGTGGTCGCCGCTGATGGGCGATGTACTCATGACCCGTGCCCGACTCGAAGCCGGCGAGGGAAGGTTGGACGAAGCCGCCGCCTCCTACACGCGGTTGCTCGGGGTGGAAAATGTCTCCGGCAAACTCAAGGCGCAGGCGCTGCTCGCTCTCGGCGAACTGGAAATGCAACGCGACCAACCCCGGAGGGCCATTCCCTACTACCAGCGCATCTATGTCCTCTACGGCAAATGGCGCGAGGCCGCCGCCAAGGCCTACCTGCGCAGCGGCGACGCCTTCGAGCAAATCAACGACCTCGACGCAGCGCGCAAGACCTACGAGGAACTGGCCGCGAGCGAAGATCTCGCGGCCTTGCCGGAAGCGGAACAGGCGCGGGAGCGGCTGAAGAAGTTCGCTCCGGCCAAGGAGGAGGCGTCATGACCGTCCGTTCCGCCGCTCTGCTCGCCTTTGCTGCCGTCCTCGCCGGCGCATCGGCCCAAGACAGCGTCGAACTGGCCGACGGCACCGTGCGGGCGGGCCGAGTGGTCGGTGCGGACGAAAAAGTGTTTCGTTTGAGCATCCCTGCGCCGGTGGCCGGACAGCCCGCGGCGACCGTTTCGATCAATCGCGCGGATGTCGAGCGGATCGTCTTCGGTCCGGATGCGGATCTCGAAGCCGTGACCAAGGATCCGGTCATCGGCCGCACGGCGTTCGCGCGCGTTCTCTGGCAGAGGATGGAACCTTTCCTCGCCATGCCGGAGTCGCCCGCCGCCAAGGCCGCGATCGTCTACGGCGACATTCTTCTCCTCTCGCAGGATCCGAACCGCCACCGCGAAGCTTTGTCGCTGTTCACGCGGGTCGAGAGCGAGGCTTGGGACGAATCCGACCGCGAGAGCGCCATGCGCGGACGCCTCAAGGCGATGCTCGCTCTGGGACAGGCCGAGGAAGTCTCGCGCGAAGCCGAAACCCTGGCCTTGCAGGCGGAGGATCCCGGCCTCCTCCTCGAGACCAAATTGCTCCTGGCCGAAACGCGGCTTGCCGCCTTGCGCCAATTGCTCGCGGAAAATCCGCGTTGGATCGAGGACCCGCCGGTGCGCGCGGAGCGCGACAAACTGCTCAACGAGGCCCTCGATCTGGCGCTCCATCCGTTTCTGTTCCACGGCACTGCGCAAGAGCAGGCCGCCAAGGGTCTTTGGCTGGCGCGCGAGGCGTATCTGCTCGCGGACCAACCCGCCGCGGCACGCGAAGTTGCCACCGATATCACCACGATGTATCCCCAAACCCGCCACGCCGCCCCCGCGCGCGAGGCTCTGCAGAAAGAAAAGCCCGAATCATGAACGCGAAAAACCACCACCTCCTCCTCCGCCTCCTGCTGCCCGCTGTCCTCGCCATGGCCGGCCTTGTTTCCGTCCGGGCCCAGGAGGAAACACCCGCCGTCCCGCCGCCCGGCCCGCCACCCGCCGTCGAGAAGAGCCTCCTCGATCTCTTCCGCGCCGGCGGTCCCCTCATGTGGCCGATCATGCTCTGCTCGGTCGGCACCATCGCGGTCGGCGTCTACTGCTTTCTCCAGATCAACCATAGGAAGATGATGCCCAAAGCGCAGGTCGACGCCGTCTCGCAATACATGCAGCGGCACGACGCCAACTCCGCCTACCAACTCTGCCAAAGCTCGCCGAATATCTTCGCCAACACGATGTCCTCCGCGCTGCTCAAAGTGAATTTCGACCGCGACCTCGCCAACAAAGTGTCCATGGAACAGTCCGCCGGCGAGACCCTCGTGCAGGAAGAAACGCGGCTCATGATCTGGGTCAACTACCTGAACATCTTCGCCACCATCGCGCCGATGCTCGGCTTGCTCGGCACGGTCACCGGCATGATCCAGAGCTTCGACCAGCTGGCGGCCGGGCGGAGCGAGCCGCAGGATCTGGCCGGCGGCATCGGCGAGGCCATGCTGACCACCGCGGGCGGGCTCATCGTCGGCATTCCCGCGATGTTCCTCTACTTCTACTTCCGCAACCTCCTGCAGGTTGCCATCGGCAACATCCAGAAACAGGTCACCTTCATGATCGATATCCTTTCGGGCGAACTGAAGCTGGAGGGCGCCACGCACCCGCCCGAGGCGGCGCAGTAGCAACTGAGGACCGGCCACCGCCGTGAAAATCATCCGCCGCTCCGAGGACGACGTGGGTTTCCAGCTCGCGCCGATGATCGACATGACCTTCCTCCTGCTCATCTTCTTCATGGTCACGACGAAGATTTCCAAGGAGCAGATCAAAGAGGAGATCAAGCTGCCGGTGGCCAGCAATGCGGTCATCCCGCCGGAGGTGAGCAACCGCGACATCATCAGCATCGACGGAGAAGGCCGCTATTTCATCGGGCAGACCCCGGCGGACAAGAAAGCCCTCGCCGGATACCTGAAAAAGCGTTTTGAAAATTTCCCGCCCCTGCGGCTTTACATCCGGGCAGACAAAAACACGCCGGGCAAGCAAATCAAGGAAGTCATGAAAATGGCCGCCGATGCCGGGGCGATCGACGTCATTTTCGGCAGCTACCAATCCTGAGCCATGCGAATCCGCCGCCGCGACCACCAGCTCGTCGAGATGCAGATGGGGCCGATGATCGACATGGTCTTCCTGCTTCTTGTTTTTTTCATGGTCACGGCCAAACCCGTCAAGCAGGAGAGCGATATCAGCCTCGGACTGCCCGGCACGGTGGCACAGGAGGAAGCGCTCGATCTGCCCGATGAGCAGCGTATCCGCATCGAGGACGACGGGAGCATCATGCTGAATGACTCCGTGCTCGGCGCGCCGGCGGACAGCCAGCTCGGGGAACTGGTCGGCACGCTCAAGCGCTTCAAGGAATCGGCCGACGCCAACAAAAGCGAAGCACTCGTGACCCTCGATGCCGCCGACGGCACCAACCACCAGCGCATCGTCGACGTGCTCAATGCCTGTGCGCGCGCGGACATCACCGGCGTGACGTTCTCCGACAGCACCGGGGAGGAAATGTAGGGCCATGACGCCGGCGGCGACCGATCCCCAGCAGGCGGCCAGGGCGCGCCGGCGGAACATCATCGTGTCCGTCATCGTGGCCAGCCTCGCGCTGCATGTCCTCGGCGCCCTCCTCGCCGGCCTCTGGATCGTGGCGCGCTACTTGTTGCCGACGCCCGCGACATTCGAGGTGAAAAGGGAAATCCGCATCTCCGCCGAGGAGCGTCAGCACCGCATGAACATGGAGCAATTCGACGCGCTCAAGCCGAAGCCGACCTTCGCGGACAAAATGTCGACCGCCCGTCCGGCGGAATTCTCGCTCCCCGACTTGCCGGCCATGCCGCTCGACGCTTTGGCCGCCCTCGATCCGGGCGATTTGGTCTCCGGCCAGGTCGACAGCTTCGTCGGTGCGGCGGGGGCCGGTGCCGGCACCGCGGCGGGAGGAGGCGGTCGCGGCTCGGCCGTGAGCTTCTTCGGCATCTCCGACCTGGCCACGCGCGTGATTATTGTCATCGACGTCTCCGGCACGATGTTCGAACGCCAGCCGGGAAAATTCGAGCTGGTCAAAGCCGAGGCGTCGAAGCTCGTCGGCGGCCTCGGCATCAACACGCTTTTCAATGTCATAATCTATGAGGGCGGTTCGGTCGCCCTGTTCCCCGAGCCGCAGCCGGCCAGCGAGTCGAACAAAGCCCGGGCGGCCGCGTGGATCACCAAAGTCGACGGCGGGGGCAACAAGTCCTTCAAGAGCACCTACCGTCGGATGGGCACCGCGCTCTACGAGGGCGGGGGGACGCGGACGGATACCGCGCTGAAGCAGGCGCTCTCCATGCAGCCGTCGACCGTTTTCCTGATCAGCGACGGCGAAATGAGCCGCAACGTCCAGACCAGCCGGGAGTTCGGCTTCGAGAAGTCCAAAATCGAGGAACGCGACCTGCTCGGCATGGTCAGGGACCTGCAGGCGGAATTGGACGAACCGGCCCGCATCCATGTCATCCACTTCCTCACCACCCAGGCACGCGAGGAGGAAGAGGACTTGCTCAAGAGTCTGGCGCGGCGCAACGACGGGCGGTTCCGCCAGGTGGAGGCGAAGGATTACTGAGGGCCCCGCTTTCCGCGGGACAGGCGCGGTTTGAATTTGGCCAGCGGTTTTTCCAGCAGGTGCCAGGAGAGCGCTCCGGCCCCGATGGACAGCCCGGCCAGCAGCCAGACGCGCAGGGTGTTGTGCGCCGCGGCTGTGATGCCCGCGCGATCCAACCATGGTCCGAGGAGGACATGCACAAGCACGTGGTAGAGATAAACGCCGAGGCTGATTTTTCCGACGTAGACCAGCGGCGGCCAGGAGAGGAAGCGGCCGAGCCATCCGGTCCAGCCCTGCGCGGTGGCGGCAATGACCCAGCCGATGAAGACAGCTTCCCAGATTTCGATGGTGGTGATCCACGGGTCGGTCTGCGGGAAATAGCGGAGCCAACGCGCGACGAGGAGGCAGGAGAAAGCCAAAGCCCCGACCGACCAACGTTGCCGGTCTGTTATAATGACCGTGCCGAGCCTGCCCCGGGCGAGCCAGGCGACAAACGCCCCGGTGGCGAAGGAGTCGAGAGAACCGAAGACCATGGTCCAGCGGATGACCGGATTGATGTCGCCGAGCACACATCCGAGGCGGTAAGCGAAGGCGACGACCGCCGCGGCGGCCAGGACCGGCAGGAACCACCGCCGCGGCGTGAGCAGGATGACCACCGGCCAGAGCAGATAAAATTGCTCCTGCACGGACAGCGACCACAAGTGCGCGGTGACTTCCGGCCAGTAACCGGCCTGCACCACGTGGAAATTGGAGAGAAAGGCCAGATGCCATCCGAGGCTGGCACGGACCTCGCCGAGGCCGAGCAGCACGGCGATGAGGAGGGACAGATAGAGGGGCGGGAGAATGCGCAGCAGACGGCGCGCGTGGAACACCGGCAAAGCGCGCCACACCCCGCGGCCCGCGGCGTGCGCCCCGTCCTGCGCCTGCCAGAGCCAGAGCGTGATGAAGTATCCGGTCAGGGCGAAGAACAACCGCACGGAAATCGGCCCGTATTCGAAAAATTCCGGGATGTGCAACCCGAAGTGGTGGCAAAGCACGCCCATGATGGCCACCGCGCGCAGCCCGTCCAGCTGCGGTTGGTAGACCCCGCCTGTGCCGCGTTCGGGCGGGGCGGGAGCGGGGGCGGCGGACGAAGCGGGCATGGTTCGGCGCGGGGGCGTTGAATTCTGGCTGGCCGCGCCGCGGGGAAAAGCCTAGAAGATGATCAATGGTGGTCATTCTGGAGAAACTCCTCCTCCTGCAGGAGCGCGACCAGCGGTTGCAGACTTTTCTCCACGAGATCAACTCCGTGCCCGGCGAGAAAGCCGCCCTGCAGCGTGAACTCGAGTCCGCGCAGCGCACGCTCGAAAGCGACAAATCCCGCGCCACGCAGATCGAGGTCGAGCGCAAGCGCCTCGAGGTCGAGGCGGACGGCAAACGTGTGCAGATCGCCAAATACCAGACCCAGCAGCTGGAGACGCGCAAGAACGAGGAATACGCCGCGCTCAAACACGAGATCGAGCGCGCCGCGGCCGACATCACCGCCATCGAGGACCGCGAGCTCGAACTGATGCAGGAACTGGAGGACCTCAAACCGTCCATCGCCTCGGCGGAGCAGAAACACGCGGCCGAAAAAAACCGCGTCGCGGCGCTGATGAAAACCGCCGACGACAAGGTCGGGGTGTTGCAGGGGCGGGCCGACGAGGTCCGGGTCGAACGCGACGCCATTGCCGCGGAAGTGAAGGCGGCCGACGAGGATCTTTTCGAGTTGTATGAAAAACTTTTCCGCTCGAAAGCGGGCCGCGCCGTTGTTCCCCTCGAGGGCAACCATTGCTCCGGTTGCCACATGACGGTCACCCCCGCCACCTTGCGCGACGCCAAAGTCGGCAATGAAGTTGTCTCCTGCGAGCAGTGCGGCCGCATGGTCTACACCCTGCCGGAGTGACCCCGGGGGAATCGCGCCGCCCCGCGCCGTGAAGACCGCGATCTACTACGCCGAACTGGCCCCGTTCCGCGAATTGTTCCGTCGGGGCCGGCCCGTGCTGTGCTACCACAAGGTGGCGCGCAAGCCGCTCCGCGCGCGCGTCAGGTCCACCTTCATCCCGCCGCGGCTCTTCGCCGCGCAGATGGCGGAATTGCGGGCGGACGGATTCCGCACGGTCGGACCGGACGCGTGTCTGGAGGAAGGCGGCGGAAGGGAAATCGTGCTGACCTTCGACGACGGCAGCGCCAGCGTGCTGCGCCGCGCCGCGCCGGTTCTGGCGCGACACGGTTTCACGGCCATCAATTACCTCGTCTCCGACCTGCTCGGCGGGATCAACCGTTGGGACACGGACCTCGGGGAAGTGCCCGACCGGCTGATGGACGAGTCGGAGGTCCGCGAGTGGCTGGCCGCCGGCCACCAAATCGGGGCGCACACCCGCACGCATCCGGTGCTGACGGAGATTCCGGCGGCGCGGGCCCGGGAGGAAATCGCCGGGAGCAAGAAGGCCCTCGAAGACCGCTTCGGCTTCGCGGTGAAACATTTCTGCTATCCCTACGGCGAGGTCTCCCCCGCGGTGCGCGACATGGTGGCGGAGGCCGGCTTCGAGACGGCGGTCACGACCGCGCCCGGTATTGCCCGGGCCGGGGTCGATCCTTTGCTCATCCCCCGGCTCGGTGCGCGCGGCCACAGCTTGAATTTCCGCAACGTCCTGCGGTCGCTCACCGGCGGACGCCCCGGATTTTCGTCCGAAGATCTCCGCGGACTGCATCCCGCGGCCTGACGGTCCTCAGCGGCCGTTGCCGCGCGGCTCGAATTCCTCGCGAAATTTGGCGATGAAGCTTTGCGTCGGCCAGGCGCAGGCTTCGCCGAAAGCGCAAACCGTGCGGCCGGCGATGTGGTCGGCGATGCCGACCAGCTGGCTGGCATCGGTCGGTTTGACCTCGCCGTGGAGCATGCGGGTGGTGACTTTCGACATCCACAGGCTGCCCTCGCGGCAGGGGGTGCACTGGCCGCAGCTTTCGTGGGCGTAGAAATCGTTGATGTTGTTCAGCACCCAGAGCATGTCGCGCGAGTCGTCGAGGATCATGACACCGGCGCTGCCGATCATCGAGCCGGCGGCGGCCAGCGAGTTGGCGTCGAGCACGAGATCCATGAGATCGACCTCGACCGTCTCCTCGGTCCCGTCCGCGGTCTTGCGCTTCATTTTGTATTTCTCGCCGGCCCGCAGGACCTTGGCCGAGCTGCCGCCCGGAATGATGGCCTTCAAGGTGCGGCCGGGTTTGAGTCCGCCGCAGACCTCGTTGATGAGTTGCCCGACGGTGACCTGTCCGCACCCCAGTTCGTAGTAGCCGGGGTTTTCCACGTCGCCGCTGACGCACAAGGTGCGCGTGCCGCCGTCGCCGGGCGAGCCGAGTTTGGCGAATTCGGCCGCGCCCATCGCGATGATGTGCTTCACATGGCAGAGCGACTCGACGTTGTTGACGATGGTCGGGCAATTGTAGAGGCCGAAGACGGCGGGAAAAAAAGGCGGCTTGATCCGCGGATAGGGGCGTTTGCCTTCCAGCGATTCGAGCAGGCTGGTTTCCTCGCCGCAGATGTAGGCGCCGGCGCCCTGGTGCACGAAGATGTCGCAATCGAATCCGCTGCCGCAGACGTCTTGGCCGATGAAGCCGGCCGCGCGGGCCTCGGCGATGGCTTTTTCCACGATGCGGGCCGCTTCGGGAAACTCGCAGCGGATGTAGATGTAGCTGAGGTGCACGTTGAGCGCCCAGGCGGCGATCATCATGCCCTCGAGAAGCTGGTGCGGGTCCTGGTGCAGAATGTAGCGGTCTTTGAAAGTTCCGGGCTCGGATTCGTCGCCGTTGACCACGAGATAGTGCGGCTTGCCGTCGTCGCGCTTGATGAACCCCCATTTGACGCCGGTGGGGAAGCCCGCGCCGCCGCGGCCGCGCAGGTTGGAAGCTTTGACCTCGGCGGTCACTTCTTCCGGCTTCATTTTCAGCGCTTTCTTCAGCGACTCGTAGCCGCCATGGCGCAGGTAACAGTCGAGGGAAGTGTCATAGTCTTGGCGGCCCACGTTCTTCAGGATCATGCGGCGCTCGAGCGGGTGGGGGGTGCGCCGCGCCGCCGCGTTGTCGCGCCCGGTGCCCTGCAAGACGGTGGCGGCCTCGGAGGGTCGGATTCTCTCCACGAGCTGGTCGCCGACCAAGGCCACGGGCGCCGTGCCGCAGCTGGCCAGGCATTCGACGAACTCGATGGTGTATTTGCCGTCCGGGCTGTTCACCCCGTGCCCGTGATCCGGCGCGTCCATCGCACCGGCGGCCTGCAAGAGTGCTTCGCGCACCTCATGGGACCCCGCCATGGCGCAGGACAAGGTCCGGCAGACGCGGATCGTGGTCTGGCCGGGAGGGGTCTGACGGAACCAGGGGTAGAAGGTGACGAGTTCGAGAATGTTGATCGGTTCGAGGTCCAGTTTGCGCGCAATCCAGTCGACCCCGCTGTCGTCGATGAAGCCGAAGTGGTTCTGCCAGAGGTGAAGCAGGGGGACCGAGGCGCTCCGCCGGGACACCGGATAGTGGGTGATGGTTTCCTCGACCCGTGCCACCAACTCGGGCGGCAGGTGGTCGGTTTGGCGGGTCGCGGCGGCGGTCATGAGCGGCAATTTGTCCGCCAAGGATACGTTTGCTTCAAGAAAAACGATGCCGGGCACTTGCCACACCGGGTCCGATCTGCGAATCTTGTAGATCTGGAAACCAATAAAACTATGAGCGAAAAAGAAGCCAAACAGGCTGCCGAGAAGTTCAAAAGCAGCAAAACGCATGCCACGGAGGCGGCCAGCGAATTCAAGGAGGCGGCCAGTGCCAAATTGCACGACCTGCGCGAGACTTTCAACCAGCGTGCCGGTGAATACCGCGAGCGCGCGAACCAGGCTTGGTCCGACACGACCGGCCGCGCCCGCACCCTTTCCGAAGACGGGGAGGACTACATCCGGGAGAATCCCCTGCAGGCCGTCGGCATCGCCCTCGCCGCGGGATTCATCCTCGGCGTCATCATGCGTCGCTGAACGCGCGGCGCATGAACGCATCACCCGGCGCGGACCGCCCCGAGGAGGTGCCGGAGACCCCCGGCTTGCCCGCCGCGGCCGGCGCTTTCAACGCCGCTTTGGTGCGTTTCCTGCAGGCCTTGACCGGCCTGCTCGGTTTGGAAATGCGCGAGACCGGCGCGCAGGCCCTGCTGCTTGGCGCCCTGGCGGTGGCGGCGATCGTGGCTGCCGTGTTCGCCTACTTGTTTCTGCTGCTGGGCGCGACCATGTTGCTCGTCGGGTGGCTCGGGGGCGGATGGCTGGCCGCACTTTTCGGTCTGTGCCTTTTCCATGTCATTCTCGCGGTGGTTCTGGCGCTCGTCCTGCGCGCGCGCGCCGCCAAGCCGCTTTTTCCGGGAACCCGTGAAGCGCTGAGCCGCGAGATGCAAAGACTCTCATGAACCGGGAAGACTACTTGCGGGAATTGGAAGCGGCCGGCGGCGAATTGCAGTCCAAGGTCCGCGAACTGGCCGCCGCCGCCAATCCGCTCAACCAACTGCGCGGCGAGGTGGCCCGCGACTGGAAATGGTGGCTGCCGGGCGCGTCGGTGGCCGGATTCGCCGTGGCCCGCTTCCTGCGCATGCCGGCGGGGCGCGGCGCGTCGGCGGGCGCTGCATCTCATGCCGCCGGGGGCGGGGCCGGGTTCTGGATTCCGGTCGTGCTCAAGCTCCTGCCGGGCACGCTGACCCAACTGGTGCCGCTTATTTTGAGTTTGCGCTCGGGCCGCAAGCCGTAGAATTTCCGCCGCCGTGTCCGATTCCCCTGTCGCTGCATCCGTCGAAGTCGTCGAGGAACATCCCCCGACCGTCCACGCCCTCGCGCATGTCGACCAGTATCTTGCCATCGGCAAGGAGTCCGGGGCCTCGGATATCCACCTCAGCGTCAACGTGGCTCCGACCTGGCGTCGTTTCGGAACGCTCGACCCCATCTGGCTGCAGGCCGACCGGCTCGCCCCCGCCGACACCGAGCGTCTGGCCATGGGGTTCCTCAACGACGCGCAGAAGACACTCCTCGAGGAACGCGGCGACGTCGACTTCGCCTATTCCAACGAAAACGGACGTTACCGCACCAGCGTGGTGCGGCACCGGCTCGGCTACGATCTGGTCTTCCGCATCATCCAGACGCATGTGCGGACGATGGACGATCTCGGCCTGCCGCCGCAGCTCAAGATGCTGACCCAATACCAGAACGGCTTGGTGCTGGTCACGGGATCGGTCGGCAGCGGCAAGAGCACGACGCTGGCCGCCCTGGTCGAGGAGGTCAACCGCCCCCGCCGCGAGCATGTCATCACCCTCGAAGACCCGATCGAATACCTTTTCACGCCGCAGGGTTGCCAGGTGAACCAGCGCGAGGTGCACACCCACACCGAATCTTTCGGGGCGGCCCTCCGCGGCGCCTTGCGGGAGGATCCCGACGTCATCATGGTCGGCGAAATGCGCGACCTCGAGACCATTTCCCTGGCCATCACGGCCTCCGAGACCGGCCACCTCGTCCTCGGCACGCTGCACACGGGCAACGCGGCCCGCACGCTGGACCGCGTGCTCGACGTGTTTCCCGTCGACCAGCGCGAGCAGATCCGCATCATGGTCAGCGAATCCCTGCGCGGGATCATTTCGCAGCAGTTGGTGCCGCGCCTCGACGGGTCGGGACGCGCCCTGGCCATCGAGGTGCTGATGAACACGCCGGCTGTGGCCAACGTCATACGCGAGGCCAAGACCTTCATGCTCCCCGGCATCATCCAGACCGGCAAGAAGCTCGGCATGAAGCTGATGGACGATTCGCTGACCGAACTTTTCTCCGCGGGTCTCATTTCGGCCGACGAGGCGGTGTCCCGGGCGGAGCAAAAACAGCAGATGAAGCAGATCTGCGGCCTGATCTGACCCGACCCATGGCTTACATCGACCAATTTTTCGAAGTCCTCATCAACGCGGGGGCGTCCGATCTGCACCTCGCCGAGGGACAGCCGCCGAAAATCCGGCGCCATGGCGATGTCATACCCATCCGCGAGGAAATCCTCACCACGGAGGAGATGAATTACCTGCTCAGCGAAATCTGCACGCCGAAAAACTGGGAACGTTACCAGCTGAAAGGCGACCTGGATTTCGCCTACGAGATGAACGAGGACAACAGGTTCCGTTGCAATTACTTCAAGCAGGTGCACGGACTCGGCGCCGTCTTCCGCCTCATTCCCACGCGCATCGCCACGCTCGACCAACTCGGTCTGCCCCCGGTCATCAAGGAATTCGGCCACCTGCGCGGCGGCCTCGTGCTGGTCACCGGCCCGACCGGCTCCGGCAAAAGCACCTCGCTGGCCGCCTTGATGGATTACATCAACACGAACTTCGCCCGCCATATCGTGACGATCGAGGAACCGATCGAGTTCGTGCACACGAACAAGAAGAGCATCATCACGCAGCGCGAGGTGCCGGAGCATTCGGTCAACTTCCCCGCCGGCCTCAAGGCCGCCCTGCGCGAGGATGCCGATATCGTGCTGGTCGGCGAGATGCGCGATCTCGAGACCATTTCGCTGGCTTTGACCGCTGCCGAGACCGGCATGCTCGTGTTCGGCACCCTGCACACGAACAACGCGCGCAAGACGGTCGACCGCATGATCGATGTGTTCCCTTCCGACCAGCAGTCGCAGGTCCGCACTATGCTGGCCGCCTCGCTCCGCGGCGTGGTGGCCCAGCTTCTCCTGAAGAAGCAGGACGGCGGCGGCCGGATCGCGGTCAACGAGATCCTCGTGGTCAACAGCGCGGTGGCCGCCATCATCCGCGAGGGAGCCACGCAGAAGCTGCAGGATGCCATTGTCGGCGGGAAGGCGCAGGGCATGCAGTTCATGGACGACGCCATCTGGGCGGAGCTCCAGCAGGGTCGTGTCTCGCCGCACGAGGCTTTCATGAAGGCGATCGACAAAAACCGCTTCAAGGCTTACCTGCCCGAGGACGAAGCGGCGCTGGCCAACTCGGCCGGCGGCGTCGGCTGACAACCGCCCTTGCTGCCCGCCGCGGGCCCCGATACTGGTTGAGGGTGGTCTGCCTCCTGTCCGCGGCCCCCGAGCCATGATCAAGTCCACCGTCCCGCCCGAGGAACTCGCGGCTTTTCTCGAAGCGCGCCACGCCGACCCATTCCACACCCTCGGCATACGCCGGGCGGGCCGATCGCTGGCCGTGCGTGTTTTCCTGCCGGACGCCGCCGCCGTGACGGTGGTCGACACGGCGGACCGCACGCGGACCTTCCGGGCGGTCCGGATGCACGATGCGGGGTTTTTCGAGGCTGTCCTGCCCGCGGGCACGTTGGAATTTCCCTACGCTCTCCGGGTGACGTCCCGCGACGGCACCGAGCGGGAAACGCGCGATCCCTATTCCTTCGGCCGCGTCCTCGGCGAGACGGACGTGCACCTGCATGCCGAGGGCAATCACTGGGACCTTTACGAAAAGTTCGGCGCGCACCTCCGGACAATCGACGGCGTGGCCGGCACCGTCTTCTGCGTCTGGGCGCCCAACGCGCAACGCGTCAGCGTGGTCGGCGATTTCAACAACTGGGACGGCCGCGTGCACGTCATGCGCAAGCTCCTCGGCAGCGGGGTGTGGGAAATTTTCATTCCCGGCGTCGGCGAGGGGGCGCACTACAAATTCGAAATCAAAGGTTGCCGCGGCGATGTCTTCCTCAAGAGCGACCCGTTCGCCTTCTACGGCCAGCACGGACTGCAAACCGCGTCCATCGTCTGCGACCTCGACCGTTTCAAGTGGTCCGACGAAGGCTGGATGAAATACCGCGCGGAGCAAGCGTGGCACAAGAAGCCGGTCAGCATTTACGAGGTGCATCTGGCGTCGTGGCAGCGCATGGCCGAGGACAACAACCGGCCGTTGAGCTACCTCGAGCTTTCCCACCGCCTCATTCCCTACTGCCTCGAGATGGGCTTCACCCACCTCGAACTGATGCCCGTGGCCGAGCACCCGTTCGACGGATCCTGGGGTTACCAGGTGGCGGGTTACTACGCGCCGACCAGCCGCTTCGGCAACCCGGACGAATTCCGTCATTTCATCGACCACTGCCACCGGGCCGGGATCGGCGTCATCCTCGACTGGGTGCCGGCGCACTTCCCGAAGGACGCGCACGGTCTGGCCGAGTTCGACGGCACGCATCTTTACGAGCACGCCGACCCGCGGCAGGGCGAGCACCGCGACTGGGGGACCTATATTTTCAACTACGGACGCAACGAGGTGCGGAATTTTCTCATCGCCAACGCGCTATTCTGGTTCGACCGCTACCATATCGACGGGCTGCGGGTGGATGCCGTGGCCTCCATGCTCTATCTCGACTACTCGCGCGAGGGCGGACAATGGGTGCCGAATTGCTTCGGCGGGCGGGAGAACCTCGATGCGATTTATTTTCTCAAGCGCTTCAACGAGGTCAGCTACGAGCGCTTCCCCGGTATCATGACCATCGCCGAGGAATCGACCGCGTGGCCCGGTGTTTCCCGGCCGACTTACCTCGGCGGCCTCGGCTTCGGGTTCAAATGGAACATGGGGTGGATGCACGACTTCCTCCACTACATGAGTCTCGACCCGGTCCACCGGCGCTACCACCAGGGCAGCATCACTTTTTCGCTGCTCTACGCGTTCCACGAGCATTTCATCCTCGTGCTCAGCCATGACGAAGTTGTGCACGGCAAAGGTGCGCTGCTGGGGAAGATGCCCGGGGACATGTGGCAGAAGTTCGCCAATCTCCGCCTGCTCTACGGTCTGATGTGGGCGCATCCGGGCAAGAAGCTGCTCTTCCAGGGCGGCGAGTTCGGCCAGTGGGACGAGTGGCGCTACAATCAGAGCTTGGACTGGCACCTCACGCAGTTCCCGCTCCATGCCGGGCTGAGCCGTCTGGTGCGGGATCTCAACCGCATCTACAAGGAGCATCCCGCGTTTTACGAGTTGGATGACACCGAGGAAGGGTTCGAGTGGATCGACTTTCACGATGCGGACAACAGCGTCGTGGCTTTCCTCCGGAAGTCCTCCGGCGGTCAGCACCTGGTCTTTGCGGTCAACGCCACCCCGGTGGTGCGGGGCGGCTACCGGATCGGTGTTCCGCGCCCCGGCGTTTACCGGGAAATCCTCAACACCGACGCCGAAGTTTACGGCGGGGGCAACGTCGGCAACCTCGCTGGCGTCCGCTCCGAACCCGTCCCATGGCAGGGGCGGGAGCATTCCATCCGGATCGAATTGCCGCCGCTCGCCGTGGTGGCCTTTCTGGCGGAATAGGATTTGCATCCGGTCCCGAAGCCTGTTTATTTATCCCGACCATGAAATCCCCATTCCGCTCCCTGCGAGGCTTCACCCTCATCGAACTCCTCGTTGTCATTTCCATTATCGCCATCCTTGCTTCCCTGGCCATCCCGGCGATTTCCAGCGCGCTGGTTCGCGGGCAAATGACCCAGACGCTGAACAACGCGCGTCAATTGACCATCGCCACGCAGACCATGTCGATGGACACAGTGACCGCAGGTGGCGGAACGGCATGGACCATGGGTTCGGACGGACAGATGCTCACGGTGGATACTTTCACCCAAGAACTGATGACCAACAAATACCTCACGGTGTCCGACTTGCGGAAAATCTTTGC
>CAZEYV010000002.1:0-20492 GCA_964516705.1 uncultured Chthoniobacter sp. | reverse complement strand
ATAGCCATGGCAACCGGCGCGCTGACGCGGAGAGTGATTCGTGCCGATACGCAGCAAGCGCCGAGCGCAAAGCGCTCTAGCTACTGCCTGCCTTTTGTTTGCGGGGGGGATCTGTGTGTTGAAAACACTGGTGGGTGGATTTATGGCCGAGCCCACGACATCGCCACAGATAACGGAACCCCGATGGCCTGCTGCCAGCGCGTCGAAGCGCTTCTGTCTTTCGGCTTGTAGGACGAACGTAAGCCGACCCAATGACCCGTATGTGTATAGCTCTAGCTAATACACTACGAGCGTTGGGTAGGTTTTACGCCGAGGACGCCCAAGCGGATCCAACCGATCCGAGCCAACGGCGGAAGGCATGGCGAAGAGCAACGAGCCGCGCCGCCGCCTACAGGGCGAGTCTGCAATTTGTGTGAGTTGACTGTGGCGGCAGACGACAGCGGCGACCGTTACGCTGAAAACGCGGCGGAGACGAGGCGATCAGCGCCAAAGGCGGTGATGGCCTCGTTTGGTTATAACATTGAGTAGTGACCAGCGGTCTCTACGAACTGCAATTTTAGGGCCGTTTAAGCGCTGGCAAAGGATGAGAAGCACTTCGCAAGACTCACAAAAAATCACAAATGAACACGCCAAAGTGCCCTTTTTGCGCGATAAGGCTCTCCCAGTAAAATTTCAAAAAAACAGAAGAAAAGTATTGAGATCAATGAGTTAGAAGAATATTGTCTTTTTGAGAATAAGCACAATAGAGGTTTAGGAAACCCTCGTTCTATCCGTTGAACTATGGGGACGGGAATGCTGCGGTGGCCCGCTTGGTGTCTTTGGAGGCCAACGATATCTGTTGATTAATCGTCGCACCGCGGCCTGCTTACAGCAATGCGGGTGTTTCGGTTGTCGCAACGCCTTCGCCGTAGTTGCCGCATCGGATTGATTCCGGTGAGATTATTTTTTAGGTGATGAACACCGAACTTTGCCTAGCGCATGGATTTGGTGCGACGCGCGAAGGCGACAATCGCTGCCAAGCCGAGCACGAGAAGGACGGTCGTGGATGGCTCGGGAACAGGGCCCAAGTAGCCAGGCAGATCGGCGGCCGCGGGATCGCGTGCGAGGTTTGCGGCAAAAAGGGTAAGTTCGTCATAGTTGGTGAACACATTGGCCGCCGTGGGGTCCATCCCGAAAGTCACATTGGTGGTTCCCGTGGTATCCCAGTAAACCAATGGACGAAGGTAATTCGCCCAGTAGAATTCCTGGTAGTAAAGGACTTCGCCGACGGCATCGCGTTCGAGGTAACCTGCCTCCGCAATCCCGAATTCGTTGGCTTGGGGGCGGGAAATAGTGCCGGCGATGGCGCGCAGCGTGTCGTCGGTCAGGCCTGGAATGTAAGGAGGATTGGTCAGATTGAGATCGATCTCCTGTCCCAGGTTGTAGTTCCAGACGTAGGTAGGCTGGTTGATTGATTCGGCGAAACCTTCCCCCACCGGCGCAAAGTTGGTCACACCCCCAGTGTTACCTGCTTGCATGTCGGCCCAGAATTGGTTGGTCGGTGTTGTGGACCAGTTGAGTGTCTGTTGGACAAAAACTGATGCTGGGGCTGGGCCGATGTTTGTGGTCGATACTTGGCCGAGCGGGTTCGTTACGGTGACCGTTTGTGAATTCGTGTAAATAGTCGACAGGCGGTAGAAAGCAGTGGTGCGGTGGTGGTTGTCGAGAAGGTGGTAGACCGGGTCTCCTCCGTTGATGAAAGGGCCCCAGATCACGGGTGCAGGCCGCGCTTGCTGGTAAGCCCACAGTCCCTCGGGACCGGGTCCATACCAGTTGTTCGGGTTGTTGGTGTCGCCGTTGTACCAGCCTGTGGTGTAGAGCAGTTCGAAGGGCGGCACGGTGAAATCATTGACCGCCTGGTAACCGACATTGAACTGGCTGGCCATGAGGTTCGTGAAAGAGACTTGAACGATCGGATCAGCTTGCGCATGCACGCGTGCCTCCGACGCGGCGGCGTGAACCATGAGGCAAATGGCCAGGATTTTTGAAGGGCGATGGGTGCTTTTCACGGCGCCAAAAATCCCCTTTTCATCTCGCAAGTCAAACGAATTCACGATGTGGCGATGTATTACAAAAAAGACGGGAACATCGGCGCGAAATTTTGGTCTTCCGTAGCGGCGGCCCCGACTCAAAAGTCCAAGCGCAACGATGGAATTTTCTGGAATGGAGATGATTTTGGATCATTGGCCGGTTTTTGCCGTCCTGATTCTTGTGGTGCTCGTCCTTGTGGCGTGTTCGTACATTTGGCCGACCGCCCGGGCGCGAACGGACGCAGGGTCCGTGCGGACTGCGGAAGTGTTCGGTTGGGCTTGTGTCCTGTTCTTGCCGCCGGTGGTCTACGTGTTGGGCTTGGTGTCGGGGTTGAGTGTGGAGGCGGCAATATTTGCGGCGATGCTGGGGGTGGCGGTGTTGTTGTGGGTCTTCGGGCTGGTCGAGGAGTTTGTGCCGGCGCTGGTCGCGGTGGTGGCGACGCTATTTATCGGTCTGGTGCCGGCGGACGTGGCATTGGCTGGTTTTTCTTCGCCGGGGCTGTTGCTGCTGCTCGGGGTTTATGCGCTGTCGGCGGTGATCAGCTCTTCGGGGCTGAGTTACCGGCTGATGCTGCGCTTGCTGTTGCGGCTGCCGGACAAACCGGTGTGGCATCAGGTGACGCTGCTGGGCTCGGGCTATTTGCTGTCGCCGCTGATGCCGTCGGCCAACACGCGGTTGTCGCTGCTCATGCCGGTCTTCAAGGACATGGCGGCGGGGCTGAAGTTGCCGGCGCGCGGGCCGGCCATCACGGCGTTGCTGGCCGCGATGTTCGGCGGGGCGTTGCTTTTTTCGCCGATGATGGCGACGAGCAAGTCTTCGAATATCGCGGCGCTGAGTTTTCTGCCGCCGCAGGTGCAGGCTGAGTTTGCCGGGTTGTTCTGGTTGGTGGGGGCGGCGGTGGCGGCGTTGGGGATGACGGTGGCGCATTTGTTCGTGATTCCGCGGTTGTTTCCGCCGCAAGCGGAGGCGCCTTTGCCGCGGGAGCACATGGAGGCGCAGTTGGCGGCGATGGGACCCATCAAGCCGGCGGAGTGGATTGCGGCCGTAGGGTTTGTTTTCTTTCTCGTCGGTAGCGCGACGGTGGCGTGGCACCACGTGAAGCCGTCGTATCTGGCGGGCTGCGTGCTGCTGGGCTTGCTGCTGACGGGGACACTGCTGCGGAAGGATTTCCAGCGTCAGGTGGACTGGCCGATGATTTTCTTCCTGCTGGGGATGGACAGCATGATGCGGATCATGGACCACCTCGGCTTGGCGCAGGCGCTGGCGGTGGCGACGGGGCAGGTTTACGGGTTTGCCGATGGACGGATTACGCTTTTTATTTTGGCTACGCTGCTGAGCACGCTGACGGTGCGCTTGGTCTTGCCGGTCACTGCGGGGATGCTGACTTCGATTATTATCTTGCTGCCGGTCGCGGCGGCGCAGGGGATTCATCCGTGGATCTGTGTTTTCTGCGCCGCGGTCTTCAGCGACATCGCGTTGTTCCGTCATCAGGGCACGAATGGCATCCTGCAGATCCGCGCGGCGGGTTTGTTCGAGGTGGCCGATGAGCGGGGCTTTCTGCGCTACAATATGTGGATGAATCTGGCCCGCGTGGCTTTCGTCTTTGCGTCCATCCCGTGGTGGCAATGGCTGGGGTTGCTATGACGACACTGTGGAAAAATTTGCTGATCGGCAGCTTCCTGGTGGCTTTTGTCGTGCTGCTGGGATTTTTCAACGCGACAAAGCCGCGGATCCTCGTGCTGCATTCGGCGACCGCTGAGTCGTCGTGGGCGCGGCAGATGGATCGTGGCATGCGGGAGGTGCTCGAGGCCAACCGGCGTCCGCTCAGCGTGGAGTGGCATTACCTCGGCATTGATTCGCCGGCGGCGGCGCGGCGCGTCGAGGAAGCACGGGCCGGGGCGCGGCGGGCGATCGCGCGGTTCAATCCGGATGTGCTCATCGCGGTGGATGATGAAGCGAACTCGTTGGTGGCGCGGGAGTATGTCGGGCGTGAGCGTCCGCGGATTTTGTATGTCTCGCTGAATCGTCCGCCTGAGGATTTGGGCTACGCCGGCGCGGCCAATGTTTCCGGCATTGCCGAGCAGTTGCCGCTCGCGGCGGTTCGGGATGCGGTGACGGATCTTTTTCCGGGGCGAACGCCGACGTTGGCGGTGATCGGGGCGGACAACGAAACCGGACGGGCGGAGATGGCGCAGGTGCGGGAGTTCGATTGGTCGCCGTTGGTGGTGGGGGACGCGGCTTTGGTGGAGACCGCGGAGGACTGGCGGTCGTTTGTGCAGACTGTCGCGGGCGCCGATGTGTTGCTCGTGCTCGGAACGCATGACTTATCCGGCGAGGGCGGGGTGGTGGTCAGCGCGGCCGAGATCAACCGCTGGACCCAGGAGAACGCGCAACCGTTGCCGATCGGCACGCAGGTGAATTTTGTCGAGGATGGCGGTGGGATCAGCTTTTCGCCGCCACCGGATGATCACGGAGCGAAGGCTATCCAATTGGCGCTCGATTGGTTGGACGAGCGCGATACGCTGGGCGCGCCGGCGCCTGTGGTATCGGATCACTTCGAAGTGGCGGTGCGGCCGGAGGTTCTGGCCGCACGCAGGGTGGTGTTGCCACCGATCTATTTGGAGGCGGCGCGGGAGAACGGGACGCTGTTCAGGTGAGGAAAGGAAGGGGGGAACCGGAGAGGACGCAGAGAGCGCGGAGATTTTGATTGTAGCGGCGGTCCGCCGCTACAAGTGGGGTGGTTGTTGTTTTCCCTCTGTGCCCTCTACGTCCTCTGCGGTTTTTTTAATCGCTTGTGCGGATGCGGAGGAAGCGGCGGGCCGCTTCACACCCGGCGAGCATGCCGAGGCACATGCCGAGGACCATGGCGGCGAAGGTGAGGAAGAATTGGGCGGAGGCGGCGGTGACGGGGAGTCCGGCCAGGGCGACGGCGCCGGTTTCCATACCGACGAACATGCCGACCAGTCCGGCCGTCCAGCACCAGACGCGCGAGGAGACGGAGCGGAAGATTTCTTTGTCGACGAACAGTCCGGGCAACGCGGCGAGGAGCATGCCGGCATCCATCCAGGTGAACTTGGCGAGCAGTCCGAGTCCCATGTTCGACTCCGCGCAGCCGCAGAGGCAAACGCCGTCGCGCACCACGGCGGCGAAGCCGGCATCGGCCCACCAGCCGGCGAGCATGGCGAGTCCGCCCACGCTGAACATGGCCATGGTCATGCGCGCGGCAGGCGACCAAACGCGATCGCGCGACCAGAGCAGCACGGCGGCCGCGGCGGCGAGAAAAACTATGACAAAGCCCGCCGCGCCGGCGCCGTGGAATCCGCCGAGCCACGCGATGACCGGTCCCTGCAGGGCGAGAGCAGCGGCGAAGACGAGGCGCTCGAATTGCGGGAAGTCCCAGACTTTACGGGCGGCGAGGGGACGGTCTTGGACGGCGGCTTTTTGCAGCGCGGTGTCGGAAGTCTCGCGCAGCACACGCCACGTGACGGTGAGGCTCGAGACGAGCATGATGAGGGCGGCGACGATGGGATGGAGGATGCCGGCGGCGGCAAGGCCGATGCCGAAGATGTTGTAGCAGGCGGCGAAGGCGATGTTGCGGCGGATGGCCCGCACGGTGGCGCGGCAGAGGGCGATGGATTGCGGGACGACGCGCAGGTCCTGTCCGTTGAGTTCGAGTCCGGCCGTCTCGCGGGGCAATTCGCTGCCCGCGCCCATGGCGATGCTCGCTGTGGCCGCGGCCATGGCGGGGGCGTCGTTGATGCCGTCGCCGATGAAGAGGACTTTGTGGCCGGCGGCGCGGAGTTTTGCCACTTCGCGCAGTTTCGCGTCGGGGGTGAGTCCGGCGAGGCATTCGTCGAAACCGAAGCGGGCGGCGTTCTCCGCGCGGTCGCCGGTCATGACGATGGTGCGCAGGCCGAGTTGCTTCATTTGCGCGAGGGCTTCGCGGGCCGAATCGCGGAGCGACTCGCGGACCACGGCCAGACCGCAGAGGCGTCCGTCGCGGCGGATGAAAATTTCGTGCCCGCCTTTTTCCTCCGTGGCGAGTTGGTTGTGCAGCGTTTCGCGACGGTCGCCGGGCGCGAGGATGCCATCGTTGCCGATTTGCAGGGTCGTGCCATCGGGCAAGGTGCCTTCGATGCCGGCGCCGGGCAGCACGCGGATGGCGCGGGCCAAAAGCGTGGAGTCCGCCGCGGCGGCCGACCGGAAGGCGCGGGCGATGGGGTGTCCGCTGCCGGTTTGCACCGCGGCGATTTCGCGCAGCAGTCGCATGCGGTCCACCCCGGGAGCGACGACAAAGTCGACAATGCGCGCATCGCTTTCGCTCAGCGTTCCCGTTTTGTCGAAGACGGCGGTGTCGATCAAAGCGAGTGCTTCGATCGCGTCGCCGCCGCGGGCGAAGAGTCCGCGTTTGGCCAGGGCAGCGAGGGCCGACCAGATGGCGACCGGCGTGGCCAAGCCCATGGCGCAGGGGCAGGCGACGAGAAGGACGGCGAGGCCGTTGAAAACGCCGGTGATCCATCCGCTGTGCAGGGTCCATCCGAGGGTGGTCAGCGCGGCGATGACCAGGACCAACGGGAGAAACCACGAAACGAGGCGGTCGGCCTCGCGTTGGATGCGTCCGGGATTTTTCCGCGCGTCCTCGATCGAGCGCAGCAAGGTGTCGAGCCGGCGGGAGCGTCCGCGCGAAGTGGCGGCGATGCGCAGGGTGCTGTCTTCCACCCGGCTGCCGGCTTGGACTGCATCGCCGGCGCGTTTGACCACGGGATACGGTTCGCCGGTCAGCGCGGCTTCATCGACGAGGGCCACGCCCTCGGAAACTTGTCCGTCGACGGGGATACCTTCGCCCGCGCCGACCAGAACTTCGTCGCCGGGTTCGATGCGGTCGACCGTGACCGTTTCGCGGTGGCCGGCGGTGTCGACGCGCTGGCAGAGATCGAAGGCGGCGCCGATTTTTTCGATGGAGCGCCGCAGGACATCGCGGCGTTGGCGCGCGAGGATGGTGCCGAAGGTGTAGATGGCGACGAGAACAGCGACCACTTCGTAGTAGACGCTGCCCGTTCCGGTGAGCGAGCTGTGCACCGAGGCGAAGAACGCGCCGAAGATGCCGACGAGGAAAAATTGTTCGAAAACGATCCGGCCCTGACGGAGCGCCTCCCATGACTCGCGCAGGATGGGCAGACCGGCGAGGAGGAAAACGCCGAGGGCGGAAAGGGCGAGGGCGCCGTGGAGGATCCAGCGGGCGTTGCCTTCGACCGGCGACATGTTGACCGCGAGGCTGAAAATCATGGCCTGCGCGGCGAGGAGTCCGGCCATGCCGATGCGCAGCCAGGTTTTGGCCTCGCGGTTGAGGACGAGCTGCTCGGACGGCTCCTCGCAGGTCGTGGTGCTGTGGCAGCAAGCGGACATCGCCTTAAGTTTAGCGCCGGCCCGCGTCGTGGCAATGGAGGGATGACCTGAGAGCGGGTGGCGGCGGGGTGGACGCAGGGGGTAAGCTTCCGGGCATGGCGCGCTTTGCCCAAGTGATTCTCGACCGTTCGACGGCCCGTCACCTCGACTACTCGATCCCGGACGGCTGGAGCGGCCGGGTGGCGGCCGGTTCGCGCGTGCGGGTGCCGTTGCGCAACCGTCAGGTTGTCGGGACGGTGGTTTCCGTTTCGGATGAGACGACGGCCAAGGGTGTGCGGCCGATCGCGGCGGTGATGGACGAGCGTCCGCAGATGACGCCGGTGCTGATGAGGCTGGCGAAGTGGATGGCGGACTACTACGGGTGCGACGAGCAGGACGCGTTGCGCTGTGTCCTGCCGCGGGCGGTGCGGGAGACGGGGCATGCCCCGCTCAAGCGCAAGTTTGCCGCGCTGGCGCGCGAAATTCCGCCCGAGGAAATCGCCGCTTTGCGCACCAAGGCGCCGCGGCAGGCCGCGATTATCGACCATTTGCAGCAAGCCGGCCGGGCGGTCGCGGTGGCCAAGCTGGTGGCCGAACAAGGTTTATCCGATGCGGCACTGAAGACGCTGGTGCGGCGCGGTCTGGTGGCCGTCACCGCGGAGTCGGTGCGCCGGGCGCCGCGCGGGTCGGAGGAATTCGCGGCCACGCGGCCGCCGCAACTCAGCTCCGAGCAGGAGCGGGCGCTGGCGGGGATCCGTCCGGCCCTGCGCGATCCCGCCGCGCACAAGCCGATCGTGCTCAAGGGCATCACCGGAAGCGGGAAGACGGAGGTGTATTTGCGGGCCATCGGCGAAGTGCTGCAGGCGGGGAAGACCGCGCTGGTGCTGGTGCCGGAAATTTCGCTGACTCCGCAGACAGTGGAACGTTTCGCCTCGCGTTTCACGCCGCAGGGGATCGAGGTGGCGGTGCTGCACAGTCATTTGAGCGAAGGCGAGCGCCACGACGAGTGGCACCGTGTGCGGGACGGAAAGGCGAGGATCGTCATCGGGGCCCGGGGCGCCGTCTTCGCGCCGCTCGGCGATCTGGGGCTCATCGTCATCGACGAAGAGCACGACACGTCCTACAAGCAGGATGAAGGACCGCGTTACCATGCGAGGGATCTGGCCGTGGTGCGCGCCGGGATGGAGCCCTGCGCGGTCTTGCTCGGCTCGGCCACGCCGTCGCTGGAAAGCTACGAGAACTGCCGCAAAGGCAAGTATGACCTCCTCGAATTGACGCACCGGCACGACGGCTGTGTGCTCCCGGTCTTCCGCGTCGTCGACATGCGGCTGCGGAGCAAGGACGGCGAGCGCAACGACCAGTTCATCTCGCCGAAGCTGGCCGCAGCCATCGAGTCGCGTCTGGCCAAGAGCGAGCAGACGATCCTTTTTCTCAACCGGCGCGGATTCTTCACCGTGCTGGCCTGCAAGGCCTGCGGCAAAACGGTGGAATGCCCGAACTGCAGCATTTCGCTCACCCTGCACCGGGCCGAGGATCGGGCACGGTGTCATATTTGCGGACACGCGGAAAAGCCGCCGCGGCGCTGTCCGCAATGCCATGACCCGCAGATCGCCTTCAGCGGGGTCGGCACGGAGAAGGTGGAGGCGGTGGTGAGGAAGATGTTCCCGTCGGCCCGGGTGGCGCGGATGGATTCGGACACCATGACGCGCAAGAACGCGTATCATGAAACGCTCGGGGCCTTCCGCGCGCGCAAGATCGACATTCTGGTCGGCACGCAGATGATCGCCAAAGGACTCCACTTCCCCGGCGTGACACTGGTCGGGATCATCAGTGCGGACTCCGCCCTGCATCTGCCCGATTTCCGCGCGGGCGAGCGGACTTTCCAACTCCTCGTGCAGGTGGCCGGCCGCGCCGGGCGCGGCGATGCCGAGGGCGAGGTCATCGTGCAGACCTTCACCCCGGCACATCCCTCGCTGCAGTTCGCCAAGTCGCACGATTTCGACGGATTCGCCGTGCACGAACTCGAGATGCGCGGAAATTTCGGTCATCCGCCCTATTCGCACATTGTGCTGATCACCGCGCGGGGCGACACGGCGCAGAAGGCGGAGTTCGCCGCGCGCACCCTGGCGCAGAAGTTGTCTTCCGCGGTGCCGCCGAGTGTCATGGTCAGTCCCGCAGCCCCGGCACCCTTGGCGCGCGTGCGCGGGATGTATCGCTATCAAGTGGTCGCGCGGGGCAAACAGATCCGGCTCCTGACCAAGGCGATCCGCGGGACGCTCAAAGCGCTCAAGCTGCCGAAGGACGTGCATGTCGCGGTGGACGTCGATCCGATGGCGGTGCTGTAGAAGTTCTTGAACGTAACCTCATGGAGAGGAGAACCCAGGAGTGGAAAGGGCCAGCCGGATTCTGTGAGATGAGAGGCAAAGCAGGCTCATCGGATCACACATGGACTTTCTGCAGAAAGTCAATGTGTGAATTGTGGGGTGGGGTTGGTGCGAACTGTCCTGTTCGCATAGTCCGTTTTTGGTGGTGCTAAGTGGGTAGAGGTTGATTCATGACCAACTAGATGGAAAACTAGTCTGTATGAAGATCCAAGAAGCGGGTTTGTTCGAGGCAAAGACGCGTCTTTCCGAAATGGTGGCCAAGGTGGAGAAGGGTGGCGTGGCTTACCGGATCACCAGGCGTGGCAAGCCGGTGGCGGAGTTGCGGCCCATTGGTGGAGAACGGGAGAGGGCACGGCTGCCGTTCGGTTACGGGGCGGGGACGGTGCCCTTTATTGCGCCGGACTTCGATGCACCGCTTGATGACCTGCGGGAATACATGGAATGAAGCTCTTGGTTGATGCCCTGCCCTTGATCTGGCACCGCGCGGGGGATCCTCGTTTGCCGGAGAAGGTGCGTCTCGCGCTGACAGACCTCCGAAATGATTTGTTCATCAGCGAGGTGACCTGGTGGGAGATCTGCCTGAAGTTGTCCATGGGCAAACTGGAATTGCTCGGCGGTGTGGACAGCTTGCGCGAGGAATGGATCGGGCGTGGCGCGGCGGAGGCCCTGCCGTTGGAATGGCGCCACTCGCGGCGACTGGTCGATCTGCCGTTCGTGCACCGTGATCCCTTCGATCGCCTGCTTGTGGTCCAGGCTTTGACCGAGAAATTGACCATCGTCGGCTGCGATGCGTGGTTCGGCAGGTATCCAGGTGTGGAAGTACTTTGGTGAACCGCAGAAGATGCGGAGCATGGTCTCCAGCGTCCGTGCATCCTTGAAAAGTTCAGGTCCCAGCCGGCCACCACGCCAAGACCGCGACGGACAATCCGACCAGCCCGAGCAAACCCATCCATTCGGCGAGGACCGACTCGGAGCAGCCGTCTCCCCAATCGAGTTGGACGCGGCCGAAGGTGAGGACTTTGACCAAGGTGCTGCCGATCCATCCGCAGATCGTGTGAAAGACCACCTCGACGAGGAATTGAAGCATGCGGGCTGGTCTCCGTGCGATTTACTCCAGTTTGATGCTCGCGATTTCAAGCCGGAAGGATTCGGCCCGCCCGTTGGCGATCATGAGGCGGACCTGGGACAGGGTTTTGCCTGGGTAGTGGGGCAAGTCGAGGCGGTCGCCGCGCCGGACGGCATACATGGTCCGCAGGGGAATTTTCACCTCCTGCCAGTCACCGGTCGTGGTGAATTCGGCCACATAGTAGTGCCGGGCGTTCTCGTCCGCCTCGACGATGAAACGGTAGTTTTTCCCGTCGCCTTTGAGCCGGATGACGGCGTGCTCATAGGCGGCGACGTCGAGGGGGGCGAAATTGTTTTGCACCGAGGAAAAGCCTCCGTTGTTTTCGAGCGAGACTTCCCCGCGGAAGACGGCGAATCCCTCCGCATCGCGGGAGAACCGGCCGCGGGAGACTCCGCCCATGACGCCGTCATCCTCGACCTGCCACCCGCGCATGGAGGACGCCTGCGCGAAGTCGAAGAGCATCCGGCGGTCCGGATCGGCGGCGGGAGTGGTCAGGGCGGCCGCGAGGATCAACGCGGAGCAAAGAAGAAAGCGGTTCATGGCTTGGAGGAGTGGCGGCACCGGCGCGACGCCGTGCACGGGAATCATCTTGGCACGAGCGGGCCGGGGTCCAAGCCCGGACTGCGGCGCGTCATGCCGCCCTTCGCCGGGTCAGGCGCAGCGCCAACCAGAGGACAATGCCGCAGCCGAGGAATGCGGCAGGCAGCCAAGGGAGTGTCATGGCGAAGATGCAGTTTTCTTCCGCCGCGGGATGCGCGGTGCGGAGACGGGCGGTGAGTTGTGCGAAGAGGAGGCCGGCCGCCGCGTAGCCGAGGTTGAAGGCGACGCCGCGGAAGCTGAGGACGGTGGCGCGGACGCGGGATTCGGTCCATTGGTTGAGGTAGTTCGAGGTGAAGAATTGCAACATGGACATGGACACGCCGAGCGGCACGACGACCCACGCGCCCCACCAAGGCCAGGCCATGGCGGTGCCGGCCAGTCCGACCAGCACGAGGGCGGCGACGACGGTGTAGTTGGCCACCACGCCGCGGTGCGCCACCATGCGTTTGGCCAGCGGCGCGACGGCGAAGCCGAGCAGGGCGAGGCCCGAGCCGAGGAGTCCGTTGACGACGGGTGGCAGTTCGATGAGCCGGTAGTAGTTGCTGGCAAAGGTGAGGAAAACCCGGACAAAGCTGTCGATGAGCAGCGCGGCGACCATGAGGAAGAGGACGCGGCGCGAGGTGAAGACGTGGACGGCGCCCTCGATCACATTCTGCCAGGCGCGTCCGACGGCGTGGTGTCCGGCCGCGGCGTGGACCGGTGGTTCGCGGAAGTTGAGCGCGACCAGAAGGCAGAGGACCGATGTCGCGAGCGTGGCATAGACCGGCCAGCGCACGGTGGATCCGGGCGGGGGTGTCCATCCGGTCCAGCCGAGAAGCGGGGACATGAGGTTCTGGTCGAAGAGGGCGGCGCCGCTGACCATGGCAAGGAAGAACCCACCGGATTTCCAGCGCATGAGGGACTCGAGCACCCGCGGCCAGGCGGTCTGGCGGTCCGCCTCGGGCAGCGAGTCGTAGGCCAGCGCTTCGTCGGCCCCGCTGGCGCAGGCCTCCGCCGCGCCGCTGAGGATGCGGTTGAGCACCAGCAGCCAGAACATCCAGGCTCCGCGCGGGGCGAAGGCGAAGACGGCCATTTCGGCGACCATGAGCGCGCCGGCGAGGACGATGACGCGTTTGCGTCCGATGACATCGGCCAGCGCGCCGGAGGGGATTTCCAGCACGACGATGACGATGGCCCAGACGACGTTGAGCAGTGCGTATTGTTCGAGGGTGAGGCCGAGGTCGAGGAAGAGGACGCCGATGACCGGGTAGTAGAACCGCGCGTGGAAGAGCACGCGGAAGGCGATGAAGAGGGGGAGATTGCGGCGGAGGGAAGCGGACACTGGGGCAAACTGTAGCGCCGCCGTCCCCGGCGGCGAACGAGATAACGACCGGCGACGGGGACGTCGCCGCTCCATTTCAGTGTTTCGGCGCGCGGACGGTGGCCGCTTCGAGGTCTTCGCGGCGGCGCTCGACGATGCTGTCGGCGATTTCCATGATCATCTCCTCGAGGAGGAGACGGAGATGGCTGCCGGGCCGGTAGTCGGCGGGGGCGATGTGTTTGACGCGGTCGGCATGGGCGGTGAGTTGGTAGCTTTTTTTGAAACTGACGCGCGAGCGGTCCTCGGGGTTGTAGACGGCGATGGCGCGTCCGCCGGTTTGCTTCATCACGGTGAAGCAGGGGACGTCGGTCGGGCCGTCGCCCACGTAGATCATGTTGGTGAAGGGGACGGGCCTCAGTTCGGGCGGCATGTGGTCGTTGACGTCCTGCGCGAGGTCGAGCATGCCCTTGTTGATGCGGAAGAGGAACTGCGTCTTTTGCGTGTGGCTGATGACGCGTTTGGGAAAGGTGATATGGCCGTCGTTGTCCTCGGCGTATTCGCAGCCGAAAATCTTGCGCACGTAGGGTTCGATCCGGCTGCCGAGGATGAGTTCTTTCAGACCGGAACTGACGATGTAGTGCTCCACATTGATGCCGTGGGCCTGGTGCTCGGCGGTGAGGAGTCCGGATTTGAATTCCTCGAACATCTCCGGGATACCGGGGAAGAAGCTGAGTTGGGCGCCGAGTTCGCGGAGTTGGGCGTTGGTCGGACGGTCGGGTTCGAGGTAATCGAGGAGGGCCTTCATGTAGGCCAGCTCGTGTTCGAAGCCGTGCTTCTGGACCAGTTCCCCGCAGCGCTGCCAGAACTGCTTCCCGTCGATCCCGAAGTGCGGAAAAATCGCCTCCTCCTGCATGTAATTCGGGCTGAGGGTCTGGTCGTAGTCGTAAACTATGGCGATGGTGCTCTGCGGAACGGACATAAGGCGGTCGTCAATGCATGATATCGGTATGCGCACGGGGTTCCAGAAGGTTTCTCGGGAGGGAGAACGGCGATGATCGAGGTGGTCTATCGCGGCGGGGTGCTGGTTCCGTCCATCGACCTGTGGATGGATCCGCGGGCTCCGCGGGGGTTCGCCTTTGTCTCGCATGCGCACAGCGATCATATCGGCAGGCACCGCGAGACGGTGCTCTCGCCGGGGACCTCGCGGCTGATGCGCGCGCGGCAGGGGGTGGCGGGGGTGGAACACGTGCTCGAATTCGGGGAGACGCGGAAGATGCGCGGGGCGGAGTTCACCTTGCTCCCGGCGGGGCATGTCCGCGGGTCGGCGCAATTGCATTTGCAGACGGAAGACGGATCGATCCTCTACACCGGAGATTTCAAATTGCGTCCGGGTCTTTCCAGCGAACGCACCGCGTGGCGTCAGGCCGACACGCTCATCATGGAAACGACCTTCGGCAAACCGGAATTTGTTTTCCCGCCGACCGCGCAGGTGCTGTCCGAGGTGGTGAAGTTCTGTCGCGAGACCTTGGAAGACGGCGAGGTGCCGGTGTTGCTCGGTTACTCCCTGGGCAAAGCGCAGGAAATCATTTGCGCCGTGGCCGCAGCCGGACTCCGCCCGATGCTCCACGGGGCGGTGGCCAAGCTGACGCGCATCTACCGCGATCTGGTGCCGGGATTTCCCGACTTCGTCCCCTATAGAGCCTCCGAGGTTCCGGGTCATGTGCTCATCGCCCCGCCCAGCGTGAAGGGATCGCGTATGCTGGCCGGGATCAAAAACAAACGCGTGGCCATGCTGACCGGCTGGGCTATGACACCGGGGGCCGTGCACCGTTACCAAGTGGATGCCGTGTTTCCGCTCAGCGACCACGCGGGCTATGACGATCTTCTAGAATACGTGCAACTCGTGCGGCCGCAGCGCGTGCTGACCCTGCACGGGTATGCCGCGGAGTTTGCCCGCGACCTGCGCGAGCGCGGGATGGAAGCGTGGTCGCTGGTCAGTCCCGACCAACTCGAGTTCACCGGGTTCAGCGCGCCGGCGACTCCGCGGGTGCGCGAGGAGACGACGGCCGGGGAGGCGCCGGACTCGCCCTTCGGCGCATTCTGCGCCGCGGCCGAGGCGGTCGGTGCGGCCACCGGGCGGCTGGCCAAAACGAGGATCCTGGCGGACTACCTGCGCGGGCTGGATGACGATGATTTGCGCCGTGCGGCAACATGGTTGACCGGACAACCCTTCGGTCCGACCGAGGGACGCAGCGTCCAGACCGGTTGGGCCGTGCTGCGTCGCGCCTTGGGAGCGGCGGCGGGGATCGGCGAGGACGAAGTGCGTGCGGTTTCACGCCGCTGCAATGATTCCGGACTGGCCGCGCGCGAGATCATGGCGGGCCGTGCGCCGGGGACGGCCTTTGCTTTGGCCGCGGTGGCCGGATTATTCGACGGCTTGGCCGCGGCCCGCGGTCCGGTGAAGAAGCAGGCCTTGCTCGAGGATTTCTTTCGCGCCGTGAGCGCCATGGAGGCGTCCATCGTGGTGCGCATTCTCACCGGGGATTTGCGCATCGGGTTGAAGGAGGGGCTGCTCGAGGAGGCGATCAGCGCGGCGTTTGCCGCCGAACCGCGGCAGGTGCGCGAGGCCGGCATGTTGCTCGGCGACGCGGGGGCGCTGGCCGTGGCGGCGAAACGCCGGGAGCTCGGACGCGCCGGGTTGCGCATTTTTCATCCGGTGAAATGCATGCTGGCCGGATCCGAGCCGGACGGAGCCGCGGTGTGGGACAGGTTGTCCGGCGAGGGGCAGGAGGTGTGGGTGGAGGACAAGTATGACGGCATCCGCGCGCAGGTTCATGTGGCGGACGGGCGGTGCGAAATCTTCTCGCGCGATTTGCGGCGCATCACCGCGCAGTTTCCGGAAATTGCCGCGGCGGCGGCCAAGTTGCCGGGTCGCCTCGTGCTCGACGGCGAAATCCTGGCCTCGGTGGCCGGACGTCGTCTGACCTTTTTCGATCTGCAAAAACGTCTCAACCGCCGCGAGGCGGACCTCTTTTTGACCGAGGATGTGCCGGTGGAGTTCGTCGCCTTCGATGTCCTGTTGCGGGATGGCGTGACCCTGCTGGCGGCGCCGTGGCGCGAGCGGCGCAAGGTTTTGCAGGGACTGGCGCCGGGAAAACCGCTGTCGGTCGCTCCGGTGACGCGGTTGGAAAGCGCGGAGGCGGTGGAGGCGGAATTCCGGGCTGCGCGGGCCCGGGGCAACGAGGGTCTGGTCGCCAAGGACCCCGGCAGCGCTTACACGCCGGGACGGCGCGGTCTGGCTTGGATCAAATTGAAAAAAGAATTCGCCACGCTGGACGTCGTGGTCACCGGGGTCGAATACGGCCATGGCCGCCGCCGCGAGGTGCTGAGCGATTACACCTTCGCCGTGCGCGACGGGGAGAGCGGGGCTTTGCTGACCATTGGCAAGGCTTACTCGGGCCTGACCGACAAGGAGATCGCGGAGCTGACGCCATGGTTTTTGGCGCGGGTGCACCGGGTGAAGGGGCGCTTGCATGAAGTGGAGCCGGAGTTGGTCATCGAAGTGGCTTTCGATTCGATCCAGCCGAGCGCGCGTCATCCGAGCGGGTTGGCTTTGCGCTTTCCGCGGATCAAGGGATTGCGGCGGGACAAACCGGTGGCGGAGATCGACACGCTGCAGTCGGCCAGGAAGCTGGCCGCAACGTAGATTACATCCGAATATTCCCTCGCCAGCCGCCCGGGTTTGCGTCATACAGCGCGCGCTATGAAATTCACCCGTCTTCTCCTTGTCATGGTCGCGGCCTCGATGCTCACGGGCTGCGGCTACAACCGTCTGGTCAGTCTCAAACAGCAAACCGACAGCAGTTGGGCCGATGTGGAAAACGTTTACCAGCGCCGGGCCGATCTCGTTCCGAATCTCGTCAAGACCGTCGAGGGCGCGGCCGACTTCGAAAAGTCCACGCTGAAGGACGTCATCGAGGCGCGCCAGCAGGTCAACAACATCAAGGTCGACCCGAATTCGCCGCCGGCCAGTCCGCAGGCCATGGAAGCGTTCCAGCAATCGCAGGACGCGCTTTCGGGCGCGTTGTCGCGCCTGCTGGTCGTGGTCGAGCGCTATCCCGATCTCAAGGCCAACGCCAACTTCCAGAACCTGCAGGTGCAGCTGGAGGGAACGGAAAACCGCATCACGGTCGAGCGGCGCAAATTCAACGAAACCGTGCAGCAATACAACACGGCGACCAAGCAATTCCCGACGGTCATCTACTCCGGTCTCCTCGGCTTCAAAGAGCGTCCGTATTTCGCGTCGCGTCCGGGTTCCGATCAGGCGCCGGAGGTGGATTTCAACTTCGGCAACCAGCAAGGCTCGTAGTCCGCGCTCTCCCGTGCGCGCGCGCCTCACGGCCCTCCTTTGTGCGGCCGTCGCGGTTTTCACCGCGGCGGCCCCGGCCGTCCAGACCCCGCTGCCGGCTCCGCCGAAGGACTATGTCCTCGATCAAGCGGGCGTTCTCGATCCCTCGCAGAAGGCGCTGCTTTCGGCGGAGTTGGCGCAGTTCGAGCGTCAGACGTCCGACCAGATCTGGGTCTGCGTGTTGCCCGAGGTGCCGTCGGACTACGCGATGGAGGATTTCACCCAGCGCACGGCGGAAGCGTGGGGTGTCGGACGCAAGGAGAAGGACAACGGGATTGTCCTCTTTGTCTTCCCGAACTCGCGAGAACTGCGCATCGAGGTCGGCTACGGCCTCGAGGGTGCGGTGCCCGACGCGTTGGCCAACAACATCATCAACCGCGAGATCGTCCCGTCGTTCCGCGCCGGCGACATGGGCGGGGGCATCATTCGCGGGGTGTCGGCCCTCATGGATGCGACGCGCGGGGAATACGAGGGATCGGGACGCACGCTGGCCGAGGAGCAGGCGGTGCCGGGGGAAGTGGGCGCCGCGTTTATCTTTTGGATTATCCTGATCATCGCCTTGATGATCATCATCCAACGCAGCCACGGGAACGGCGGCACGGTTTACACGCCGCGCGGGCGGCGGGATGTCTTTTTCCCCGGCGGTTACGGGGGTGGATTCGGCAGGGGAGGTTTTGGCGGGGGTGGATTTGGCGGCGGCGGCGGCTTCGGCGGCGGTTCGATGGGTGGTGGCGGCGGCTTCGGCGGCGGCGGCGCCAGCGGGAGATGGTGAGATGAACGCGAAAGAATTTCTCGAAAAGATCGATGAAGCGGCGGTGCTGGCCGCGGTGCGCGAGGCCGAGCGCTCGACCTCGGGCGAGGTGCGTGTCTTTGTCTCGCGCCGGCGTCTGCGCGGCCGGGACGTGGCCAAGCGGGCGCACCAGGAATTCCACCGGTTGGATATGGATACCACGGAGGACCGCAATGCGGTGCTTTTCTACGTGGTGCCGCGCGAGCGGCGGTTTGCCGTCATCGGCGACGAGGCGGTGCACGCCAAGTGCGGCGGAGACTTCTGGCGGGAGACCGCGACCGTGCTGGAAGCCGATTTTCTCGAGGGACGTTTCACCGAGGGATTGGTCAAGGGAATCCGCCGTGCGGGGGAACTTCTGGCGCGGCATTTTCCGAAGACCCGGGGGGACCGCAACGAATTGCCCGACGCCATCGCGGGGGACTGAGGCTGCGGCCGGCGGGCGGCGGGACGCGCCGGTTCAGCTGCCGGCTTGGCGGTTCAAATGCGCGGTGCGGAGCACCACGCGTTGGCGCAAAACCTTGCCGGGCTTGAACTTGACGGTGGCGCGGGCGGGGATGACGACATCAGTTTCCGGCTTGTTCGGATTCCGGCCGATGCGCGACTTGGTCAAGCGGACCTCGAAAACCCCGAAGTTTCTCAACTCGACATTATTGCCGTTGGCCAGGCTGTCCATGATGTGCTCGAGCGTTTTCTGGATCACCGCAAACGTCTCCTGCTGGGTGATGCCCACGTCGTTGCTGATTTTCACGACCATGTCGCGCTTGGTGAGATTCGCCATATGTATGAGTGGAGACCTGAATCAGCTGGTAGTTACCCGCTGGGTGCGGTCCGGGCAAGCCGGAAACAATAGGTGACCACCGAATTTTGTTTGCAGGTCGTTTGGGCTTCCGGAGCAACCCCGACGGAGGCAATATCCGCGGTTTCTCCCATGAATTTGACCCCGGAACGCAAGCTGTCTGGCATCCTCGCCCCGCTTTTCGCCCTCCGGACGGCGGATGATCTCGGCATCGGCGACACGGAGTCCCTCAAGGAACTGGTCGATTGGGCGTCGGCCCACGGTTTCGGTCTGGTGCAGGTTTTGCCGATCAACGAGACGGGCGGCGACAACAGTCCTTACAATATCATCAGCTCGTTGGCCTTGGATCCGACGACCATCGCGACGAACCCCAAGGCGCTCAAAGATCTCCCTGCCGCCGACTTCAAAACGATCTGCGCCAAGCACGACGTGGACTCCTTGCGCACGGGCAAAGTGAACTACCGCGGTGTGCGTGCGTTGAAGGGCGAGTTGCTCGAAGCGGCGTGGAAGAAATTCAAGGCCAGGCATCTCAAGGAAAAGACGCGCCGCGCCAAAGAATTCGCCGCGTGGACCAAAGGGAACAACGCGTGGCTCGAGCCCTACACGCTCTTCCGCGCGCTGGTGCGTTGGCACGGCGAGAACGAGAACACCGATCTCTGGCCGAAAAAGCAGCGCACTTATGCCGCGGCGAAAAAGTGGCTGGCGTCCGCTTCACCGGCCGACAAACGCAAGGTGCGCGCGTTGCGCGACTTCTTCGCCTACGTGCAATGGATCGCCTACCGTCAGTGGTCCGAGTTGAAGGCCTACGGCGACGACCGGCACGTCGCGCTGGTCGGCGACGTGCCGGTCGGGGTGAGTATTTTCAGCGCGGATGTTTTCGCGCAGCCGGAGATTTTCGATCTGACGCGTTCGGCCGGGGCGCCTCCGGAGAAAGTGTTCGCCGCCGATCCTTTCACCGCGAAGTGGGGACAGAACTGGGGTTTCCCGCTCTACAACTGGAACGAGATGGCCAAGGACGACTACGCGTGGTGGCGTCAGCGCCTGCGCACCACGATGGAAATTTTCCACTTCCTGCGCGTCGACCACGCGCTGGGCTTTTTCCGCATTTACAGTTTCCCGTGGCGTCCGGAGCGCAATGAGGAGTTTCTCCCGCTCAGCGAGGACGAAGCCAAGGCGCGCACGGGCGGAGTTCTTCCGGGTTTTGTGCCCGGCGACGACTCGAGCGAGCAGAGCCGCGAAACCAACCGCGCGCAGGGTGACCGCCTTTTCCGCATGATTGTCGAAGAGACCGGCCAGCATCGTCTCATTGCCGAAGACCTCGGCGAGATGTCGCCCTATGTGCGTCCGGTGCTCCAGGCGCAGGAAATTCCCGGTTTCAAAATTCCGCTCTGGGAGATCGCGCCGGACGGCTGGCCGACCCCGGGCCGCGACTACGAGCGGCTTTCCCTCGCCACCTACGCAACGCATGACCATCCGGCTCTGCGTGTTTACTGGGATGGCTGGTTTGCGGAGACCCAATCGGGCGACCACGACCGGGCGGGGCGCGCCTTGCGGCAGATGCAGGAAATTTGCCGTTTCGCCGAAATGAACGTCCCGCTGCCCGCGCCGTGGAGCGACGAGGTCCACGAGGGAT
>CAZEYV010000001.1:0-3848 GCA_964516705.1 uncultured Chthoniobacter sp. | reverse complement strand
GGTGCGCCACGCCTCGGCCGCCCACGAGGATGCCTGGCGCGAGCGTCTCGCCTTTCTCGGCACCGGCCTGGTCATCCATATCCGCCCGGGAACCAAACTTCTGCGCCTTGAGGGCTATGCATCCGGGAGCGTGCTGCGCCGGCTGCGCAAGGAATACGGCGGAAAACTGGAGCGCATCGACACGGTCAAGATCGCCACCCGGGCCAACGCACCGCGTCGCCCCCTGCGCATCGCACGCGACCTGGCCATCATCGACGCCCACGGATCCTGGCCCGCGACCAAACCGAAGCCCCGCCTTCTCCTCCGCATCGCCGGAGCCATGGCCTTCGGCACGGGCGAGCACGCGACAACCGCGGCATGCCTGCGTTTTCTTCGTGACGAAGCAGGGCGCGCCGGTCCGGACTGGACTCTGCTCGATATCGGGACCGGCTCCGGCATCCTGGCCATCGCGGCCGAAAAACTCGGCGCCACGCGGATCGAGGCTTTTGACTATGACGAACGTGCGATCAAGGCGGCGCAAGCCAATCTCCGACGCAACCGTTGCCGGCGAATCAAGCTGACCCGGAAGAATCTCCTCCGCTGGAAACCGCGGCGACGCCATCCGCTCGTCCTGGCCAATGTTTTCAGCGAAATCCTGCGCCTCGCCGCCCCGCAAATCACGGCCGCTGTCCGACCCGGCGGCTGCCTCATTCTTTCCGGAATCCTGCGGACCCAGGAGGAAGACATCCTCGCCACTTTTCTCGCGCGTCGCCTCATCCTCGAAAAGACGGCCCGCCGCGGCAAATGGGTCACCCTGAAACTCCGGGCCGGGGAGCGCTGAGGATGCCGCCCGGCACCCGCGGGCGGAGGGTTTACAAACCGGCGAGATTGTCGCGCAGGATGGAACGTTCCGCCACGTGCAGTTGCGGAAACTCGTCGAGGATGGCCAAGGCCGAAGTGTAGAAACTCCGCGCGCGGTCCGTGGCGCCGCGCATTTGGTGGATCACGCCGAGATGTCCGAGACTGAGGCCCACTTCCGGATGGGCGGGTCCGAAGAGTTGTTCACGGATGCCGAGGGCCTGCATGTGGCTCTGCTCCGCGCCCAAGTAGTCGCCGGCTTCGCAGAGCACGGCACCGAGGTTCGTGGCAATGAGGGCGGTCTCCCCGTGCACCGATCCGTGGCAACGCGAGGCCTCTTCGAGGGCGCGGACGAGCAGTGCGGCTGCTTCCTCTGGCTGCCCGCCGAGCTTCCGCAGCATGGCGAGATTGTTCAGGCACATGGGCACGTGGTGAAGATCGCCGGCGGCTTTGTAGAAATCCGCGGCCTGCGCGTAATGACCGCAGGCCGCTTCCGCTTCGCCGAGGTGTTCCTCGGAGACAGCCATCTTGGACGCCACCCGCGCGGCCTCGACCAGGCGTGGCAGGGAGGTCAGGGCGACGAGCGCCTCCGACCAGCAGGACAACGCCTCGCGGTCGTCCCCGCGCGCCGCGGCGGCATCGCCGGCCACTTCCAAAGACAGGGCCTCCGCATCAGGCTCGCGCCATGCGGGAGCCGGCGGGGAAAGCGTCGAAGGCATATTTCAAGTATACCGTCAGCCTGCTCCGGCGGCAACCGTCGCGGAGCGCGTCAGCCGACCATCCCCGCCAACCGCCGCCGGTTGGCGGGGATGCGGCCGGCGTGCGCCTCGATCGCCCCGAGGGCATTGCCGGCATGTCCGAAGCCCATGACCCGGCAGGTCTCCGTCTCGAAAAATTCCACCGAGCGGCGCGAGGGGTCGTGTTCGCACAGGTGCCCGAGGGCGCGGCGCAGCAGGCCGAACAACTCCGGCGCGGCGTGGCCGGGCTCGGAGAGCAGATCGCACAGCTCGGCGAAATACGAGGCGGCCAGGAGGCGCGCGTAGTTGCCGCGCAGACCCTCCCACGTCCCGAGCAGTTTCAGTTCGCGCAAGGCGTGCAGGTCGGTTCGTCGGCCGGCGGCAAACTGGATCTCCGCATGGTAGAACAAATCGAGCTGCCCGCGCAGCTTGCTGTCCCGACGCGCCGTGCCGCGCGCCGTCGTGCGGATTTTCCCGCGAACGGGGGAAAGCCAGATCAGCACGTAGCTCGATTCGCCGAAGCGCGCCCGCCGCAGCAGGATGGCCTCGCTGGTTTCGGCCGCGGCCATGACCATTAACCCACCGCCTCGACGAGCAATTCCTGCAAGTGCGCGTAAAAATGCACCTTGAGCAGGGACAGTCCGCGGCGCGTGGCCAGATCCGGTTGCTCGCGATGGTCGAGGTCGGCCTCGGTGAATCCGTTTTCCTCCACGATGATCAGACGGGCCTGGCTGAGCGCATTGAGCCAGGCGTCGAGGTGGGCGGACGGAATGACGAGGGATGCTCCCGGACCGTTCGCAACCAGGGTGGAAAGATCGCGCGCCACGATTTCGCGGCTGGAAGAGAAGAGGCGCTCGAGTCCCGGGCGGACATGTTCTTTCCAATCGTTCCGCAACTGCGCCTCACCGTCGCTTCCAGTCGGGTCGGGGTAGAGGCGCACCTGCGCCTTGCGGTGCCGCGACGCCACTTTGGGCAGTTCCGCGAGCAGCGAGGCGAAGAGCGGATGGAGGCCGCGGAGTTCCCACGAACCGGAGGCAGCGCGATGGAAACGCATGAGCGGGTCAATAATCCGCCTGCTCGATCGTGGCCAGCAGGAGGTAGCCGTGGAGTTGCTCGACCACGGCCTCGGCCCGCTCGCGTTCCCCCGACCAGACGAGCGAGCGCCCCTTGTGGTGCACTTCGAGCATGTGCCTGGTCGCACGGTCGCGCGGAAAACCAAGGACGCGTTGGAAGACCATGGTGACATAAGACATCAAGTTCACCGGATCGTTGTGCACCACGACATTCCACGGTGTGGCCAGCGCGTCTTCGGCGCGCGTTTCGATTCCGGTGATGACGCCGGCCTCGCTCATACCGCCAGCAATTGCGCGGCCGGCAGGGCCGCCATGCGGTCGAGGGCGCTCTGCAGCAGACCGGCCGTGCGCGGGGCGGGCAAAGTCACACCCGCCGCGTCCGCCCCGAGAACGCACTCGGCCAGGAGCAAGGCTCCGGCCACTTGGAGGAAGGGCAAATGGAAAATCCTGCCCCGCACCGCGAACACCGTTGCCGCATGCCCTACTTGATGGTCCGTGGCCGCCGCCTCGCGCAGGCGCTCGAGAAGCTTGGCCGCTTGCGGCGGTTGGTAGGAGAGCAGGAGATGGCGCCCGGCGGCAAGACTGCCGCGGGCGGCGGCGGACGACAGCGAACGGCCCAGGGCCGCGTCGGCGGACAAGACACGCACCACGTCCTGCGTTGCGGCAGCCGTTTGCAAGGCGGTCAGCGAGGGATGCACTGCAGGGAGGAAGGTGTCGGTCAGCCACTGCTCCCAGTCACCTTCGAGCGTCTCCGCGCCGGCCGGCGCGAAAGTCAACGCCCCGCATTCCTCGTGCGAGGGCAGGCAAAGCTCCACGAGACGCCACCATGCGGCGATTTCTGCCGCGGGATCGGCAACGGGCACAGGACGAAGCATGGCCGAAGTTAGCACAAACCGCGCAGCGCGCGGCGCAAAATTTTCTCCTGGATGGAACGCATCGCCGCCGCCGCGCCGGGGTCACCATCCGACCAGCCCGCGAGGTGGAGCAACCCGTGCACGGCATAGCGGGCGATTTCCGCGGGCAGCGGCAACCCGCGTTGCCGCGCCTCACGGCGGGCCGTCTCGGCACTGAGCACGATTTCACCATGGTGGAAAGTGATGACATCGGTCGGAGTGGGATCGCGCAGGAATTGGCCGTGCACTGCGGCGATGCGGGCATCGGAAACGAGCACGAAGGAAATCTCGGGCAATTGACGCAGGAC